>NZ_BMOM01000010.1 GCF_014647075.1 Deinococcus aerophilus
TCAGAACCATACGTCTGAGAGGCCATTCCTCATGGTATTTGCTCGCCCAGAGAGGCGTGAAATTCCAAAACGGGCTCTAGCCGCCTGGAAACGGCCACGCTCGCCTGTCGCCACCAGGGTGCCGGTTAACCCCGACCCGGACTGCCCCCCCCGGGATCTTCCCGCCAGCTCTACTCCTGATCGAGCCCCAGCTCGGTGCTGCGGCGGGTCGCCTCGATCACGGCGCGCATCAGGCCGCCGCGTACGCCCGCCTCCTCCAGCGCCGCCAGTCCGGCGATTGTGGTGCCTCCGGGCGAGGCCACCTCGTCCTTGAGCATGCCGGGGTGGGCGCGGCGCTGCAGCAGTTCACCGCTGGCGACAAGCAGCTTGGCGGCCAGTTCGTTGGCCAGCACCCGCGGCAGGCCCATCCGCACGCCCCCGTCCGCCAGCGCCTCGGCCACCACGGCGGCGTAGGCGGGACCGGACGCGCTCATGCCAGTAAAGGCGTTGAACAGGTGTTCGGGCAGGTCGTAGGCGTCTCCGACGGCACCGAACAGCCGGCGGGCAAAGTCCAGGTCGCCCGCGCCCTGGGCTTCTTGCGGCCCGGTGATGGCGGTCTGGGACAGGCCGATGGTCGCCGCGAGATTGGGCATCACGCGCACGACCCGCTGGGTGCCCAGCCGTCGGGTCAGGGTTGCCACGCTGACCCCCGCCATGGTGCTGATGTACCCGGCATTCTCCTGGGCCAGCCACTCGGTGACCTCGGGAAAGACGCGCGGCTGCAGACTGACCAGAATGCGGCCCGCTTCTCCCAGATCGCCCTGAGTGATCACCCGCGCTCCGGTCCGGGCGGCAAGTTCCTCCACACGCGCACGGTTGGCGTCCAGCAGCCCGATCTGTCCGGCAGGCAGCACCCCGCGTGAGGTCACGCCCTCCAGCAGGGCCAGACCCAGTTTTCCGACGCCAACGATGGCAAGTTCCATGCGCGGCAGTATAGGCGGCACCTTTTGGGCTCTGACCAGGGCTGTCTGTTCGCCCGGCCCGCTACACTGCCTCCATGCTGGTGTATCACCTCCCCGGAACCTTTGAGACACGCGAGAACCATCTGGACCTGTTGTGGGAGGCGGGGGCGACCGGCCTGGAAGAACGTGCCGGACTGATCCGGGCCTACTTTGATGAACGCCTGGACCTGCCCACCGACATTGCCGATGGCGAGTGGCGCGCTGAGGCCGATCAGGACTGGCTGGCCCAGTTCAAGGCCAACCTGCGTCCGGTGCGGGCGGGACGCGTGACCGTGGTGCCGCCGTGGCTGCTGCACGAGGTGGAGCCCGGGCAGGTGCCGCTGGTGATCGAGCCGGGCATGGCCTTTGGCACCGGCCACCACGCCACCACGCGCATGGCCGTGGAGGCGCTGTCGGCGCTGGACCTCGGCGGACAGCGCGTGCTGGACGTGGGAACCGGCAGCGGCGTGCTTGCCATCGCGGCGGCGCTGCTGGGGGCCGGGTCCGCCCTGGGACTGGACATTGACCCCCTCACCATTCCGATTGCGCGCGAGAACGCGGAGATCAACCGGGTGCCGCCGGGCCGGGCCACCTTTCTGGAGGGCAGCGTGGGCCTGGGCCAGGAATTGCCCGAAGACGCCGCACCAGACGGAGTGTTTGACGTGCTCGTCGCCAACCTGTATGCCGAGCTGCATGACCTGCTGGCGGGCGAATACGCCCTGCACCTGCGCCCCGGCGGGCCGCTGATTCTGACCGGCATTCTGACGAGCAAGCTGGACCTGGTCCGCACGGCACTGGACCGTGAGGGCTTTGGCGACGTGACTGTGCGCGAGGACGGCGAGTGGGTGCTCGTCACGGCCCGCGCGCCGGAGGCATGAGCCGCCACCGCGTGCGGGTGGCCGACCTCGCCCCCGAGATGACCCTCGGCCCGCGCGAGGTCCGGCACCTGCATGTCCTGCGCCTCGCGGTGGGCGACGCGCTGCGCGTCTTCGACGGTCAGGGGGCCGAGGCGAGCGCCACGATCGCGGTGCTGGAGCCCGAGCGGGCCGTGCTGCAGCTGGGCGACGTGGTCGAGAGAGTGGCCGAGACTCCCTGTCCGCTAACGCTGGCGGTGGCGCTGCTCAAGGGCGACAAGCTCTCGGACGTGGTGCGCGCCGCCACCGAACTGGGGGTGGCCTCGGTGCAGTTGCTCATCACCGAGCGCGCCGACGCCCGCGAGATCGGCGCCCAGAAGCTGACGCGCCTGCAGCGCATTGCCGAGGAGGCGAGCAAGCAGTCGCGCCGCGCCGTCATCCCCACGGTCCTCTCCCCCGTGCCGCTGGCCGGGTGGCAGTGGGAGGGGCAGCTGTTCGTCGCACAGCCCGGCTCGCCGGAGCGGCTCGGCGGGCTGCTGGACTGGGCCGCTCCGGTCAACGTCCTGACCGGCCCGGAAGGGGGCCTGAGCGAACGCGAGGTCGCCGGACTATTGGAACGCGGCGCGCACGCCGTCACCCTGGGGCCGCGCATCCTGCGCGCAGAAACGGCTCCGGTGGCGCTGCTCGGAGCGATTGCGGCGATGGGCAGGTAAACGGCGGTGTGCGGCGCCCCCGGAGAACCCTCTGGTGAGGGTCTACCGCGTTCCGGGCAGCAGTTCCTGAGCTTCCACTTCGCTGGGCACCAGTTGCCGCCAGCTGTGGACTCCTCCCACCTGCACGGTCACGAAGCGCTCCAGGGCCCGCCACAGCGGGGGGCGCTGGGCCGGCGGCACGGGCTCTTCCATGCTTGCCCGGACCGAGCGGCGCACCGCGTTCTGCAAAAAGTCCAGGGCCTGCGGGGGATAGGCGGGCAGGCTGGCGCAGGCCGCGCACAGCATCTGGCCGCCCAGCGGGTCGGGGTGGGCGGGGTCCGGCACGCCGCAGCGGGTGCAGCGGGCGGTCTGGGGCATGATGCCGGCCAGGCCCAGCAGCTTGTAGCTCATGACCAGCGCCACCCACTCGGGGTCCGGCTGGTGGGCCACGCCGCGCAGCGCCCCGGCGAACAGCTCGAAGGCCTGCTCACTGAACTCGCCCTCCTGAAACAGGGCGTCGGCGAACTCGGCCATCAGGTGCGCAAACGCATGGCGCCCCGGCTCGGCCAGGGTGGGCAGCGCACCCTCCAGCACCGCCTGCTTCACGGTGGCGAGGTCATTGTTGGGGGTCTGGTACACCTGCACCCCGACATGGTGAAACAGGTTCAGGCGGCTTGCCAGCGGCCCGCGCACCCCGCCGCGCGCGATGGCCTTGAGCTTGCCCTGAGGCGTCAGCAGCGTCACGAGAATGTCTCCGGAGGGCAGCACCCGGCGGCGCATCACGATGCCGCTGCGGTTGGCGGTGCGCAGCCTCACGCTGCGTCCGGAGTGTGCATGCTGGAGTTCTGGGGCCGCGTCACGCCCCGCAGTCTAGGCGCTGCCAGAGTGATGAGCTGTGCCAGCGTCCACCTTCCTGCGGCCCCACCACCGTTAAACTGGCAGCAATGAACGACCCGCACTCCCAGGAGCACAGCGTCCGCGACCTGCTGCGGGAACTCTTCCCGGAGACCCACCGCGAGCTGTTTGGAGACCACCCGCAGGATGCCCCGCCCACCCTGGGCCTGTACCCGGTGGCCGACGGCCGGCTGGCGCTGGTCCACGGCGGCCAGCTGGCCGAGTTCACGCCGCTGGACCCTAAAGGCAAGAACGCCCTGCACTGCGACCTGTGCCACTACACCCGCAGCCGCACCGAGGCTGCCGTGTACCGCGTGGCCGTCGCCGCGCGCCGCAGCCGCTACGTGACCCTGTGCACCGCCACCGAGGCCTGCCAGGGCCGGGCGGGACGGCGCGGCCTGGAAGGGCTGGCTGGACGCATCTTCCCCATCGAGCCGGTTCACGCCGACGAGCACGGCGGATAGCCGCACGGGGGCCAGCTTTGCCCTCTGGCTGCCGCTGAGAACCCCGGTGCATCTGAACGCACCCACCCAGCGCGAATCCCCGGTCCTGAACCCGGACGGGGGTCTGCGGCGTTTCACGGATCAAGACAAGGAACAATGCCCTCCTTACAATGGGCAGATGGAAGGAGTCTGGCAGGAGCTGAGGCTCATGGAAGGTCTGCTCGTGGCCTTTGTGCTCAGCGGCGTGATCGGGTGGGAACGGGAACGGTCGGGGCACAGCGCGGGCCTGCGGACCCACATGATGGTCGGCATGAGCGCGGCCCTGTTCGTGGTGCTCGCCGACACGCTGATCAGCAATTTCGGGGGGCGGGACGCGGGCGTGCGCTTTGACATGATCGGCATCCTGGGAGCGGTGGTCAGCGGCATCAGCTTTCTGGGCGCGGGCGTGATTTTCTCTGCAGGACGCGGCGAGAAGGCCAGGGGCCTGACCACGGCGGCGGGCCTGCTCGCCACGGCGGGCGTGGGGCTCGCCTGCGGACTGCATCTGTACGTGCTCGCCACCGGCGCGACGTTGCTGTTCGTCTTCACGCTGGCCGTCATCCAGCGGTGGCTGGAACATAAGGGCCACGCAGAACGCGAGGGATAAGTGCGCCATCCTGCCGCCTGCCCTTTTCTCCTGGCCGCATATTGGATACAATATCCATATGAGCCTCTCCGAGCGTGCGGCGTTTGCCCGGCCCGTGCTGGTGCGCGACGGTGTGTATGAACACCTGCGCCGCGCCGTGCTGGACGGCGAGATCGCCCCCGGAGAGCGCATCGGGGAGGCCGAGCTGGGCGAGAGCCTGGGGGTGTCACGCACGCCCATCCGCGAGGCCATCATGCGGCTCACGCAGGACGGCCTGCTCGTCGCTTCTGCGAACCGGGGCGTGCGGGTGCGCACCGTCACGGCGCAGGAAGCGCGCGACACCTATGTGGTGCGCGAGGAACTCGACGGACTGGCCGCCGCCGTCGCCGCCACCGCCCACACCCGGGACGACGCCGGGGCGCTGCGGGCGGCGCTGAAACAGGTCAATGCCGCGCCGGCCGGGGATTACCGGGAACAGACCCGGCTGGACCTGGGCTTTCACCGCACCATTACCCTGGCCGCGCACAACGCCACCCTGACCGATCTCGCCCGCGACCTGGAACAGCGCGTGGCCCTGATCAAGCACCAGACCCGCACCTACAATGCCCACCCCGAAACGGCCGCCCAACACGCCGCCCTCCTCAAGGCCATCCTGGACCGTGACGCGGGCGCGGCCCGTGAGGCGGCCCGGCAGCATGTCCGCACCTTTGCGGCGCTGGTCCTGCATGACCTCGCAGCCGGGGCCGAAAGCTGAAATCCCCACCCCCGCTCCGTGTTCCACCCCCCCCGACCCCACATCCCATCCCCGAGGTATCCATGATTGATCAGCTCTACCGCAAGGCCATCCTGACTGTTTCAGGACAGAAATTCGTGGAAGACATCGTCCGCAAACAGGGCTGGGGTCTGGCGCAGCGTTTTGTGGCCGGTGAGGAGGTGGACGGAGCGATCGCCGCTGTTCGGGAACTCCAGCAGGACGGCATTCTGGGCAACCTCGATCTGCTGGGCGAATTCGTGGCCTCGCCGGAAAAGGCCAATGAATTTGCCGAGAAGGTGTTGCACCTGCTCGATGCCGCCCACACCGCCGGTATTCCGCCCTACGCCAGCGTGAAGCTCTCGGCGGTGGGCCAGGGCCAGACGGTCGACGGTCAGGACCTGGGGCTCACCAACGCCCGGCGCATCGTGGGCCGGGCCAGGGAGCACGGCGGTTTCATCTGCCTGGACATGGAAGACCACCCGCGTGTAGACCAGACCCTGGAGCAGTTCCGCATCCTGGTCGGCGAGTTTGGGGCGCAGCATGTGGGCACGGTGTTGCAGAGCTATCTGTACCGCACCGAGGCGGACCGCAGCAGCCTGGACGACCTGCGCCCCAACCTGCGCATCGTGAAGGGCGCGTACCTGGAGCCCGACTCGGTCGCCATGCCCGACAAGGCCGATGTGGACGCCAGCTACCGCAAGCTGGTCTACGCGCACATGGCCGCCGGCAATTATGTGAACGTGGCGACCCACGACGAGAGCATCATCGAGGACGTCAAGCACTATGCGCTGGCGCACGGGATCTCCAAGGAGGCCTACGAATTCCAGATGCTGTACGGCGTGCGCCGTGACCTGCAGAAAGAGCTCGCGGCGGCAGGCTACCGCGTGCGCGCCTACATCCCCTATGGCCGCGACTGGTATCCGTACTTCAGCCGCCGGATTGCCGAACGGCCCGCCAACGTGATGTTCGTCCTGCGCGGCATGCTCAAGGGGTGAACGGGTCGGTGATCGGCGTCACCGGAGCGCCCGGGAACATCGGCACGCCGCTGGTGCGCGAGCTGCTGCGGCGCGGCGCGCGGGTGCGGGTGCTGGCCCGCCACCCGGACCGGGCGCAGGATGCCTTCGCCGGTGCCTCCGCCGGGCAGATCGAGGTCCGGACGCTGGAATTCGGCCGGCGTCAGACGTATCTGGACGCCTTCGGGGGCCTCGACAGCCTGTTCGTGTTGCGCCCGCCGCAGATCACTCAGGTCCGCCGGGACATGGTTCCCGCACTGGACGTGGCGCTGGGGGCCGGGGTACGGCACTTTGCGCTTCTGTCTCTGCAGGGGGCCCACCGCCTGCCCTTCACGCCGCATGCCCAGCTGGAACAGCATCTGCGGGGCAACGGCGCGGCGTACACCTTCTTGCGCCCCAGCTTCTTCCTGCAGAACCTGACCACCACGCACCTGCCCGAACTCCGGCACGGAGAGCTGGCCGTGCCCGCCGGCCGGGGGCGCACCAGTTTTGTGGACGCCCGGGATGTGGCCGAAGCCGCCGCCACCGTGCTGACCGAACGTGGACACGAGCACCGGTCCTACGAACTCACCGGCCCCGAGGCGCTGACCTACCGCGAGGTGGCCGAGATCTTCACGCACGTCACCGGAAAGCTGTTCCGCTACACCGCTCCCAGCCCGCTGGCCTTCTTCCGCCGAATGCGTAGGCGGGGCCTGCCCGCCGCACAGGTTCTGGCGCTGGAAGCCGTCTACGCCACCATCCGGCTCGGCCTCGCCGGACACGTCTCCGCCGACCTGCCGGCGCTGCTGGGCCGCCCCTCCCGCACCACCGCAGACTTCGCCCACGACCTCCGCCCTCTACTACAAGCTCAAGGAGAATCCCATGCTTAAGATTCAGGAATACCGCCCGCAGGCCTTCATCGACTTCACCCTGCCCGAGAACGTCGCTGCCTACGCAGCCGCGCTGCAAAAAGTCCGGGCCGAACTGCTGGGCAAGCATTACCCGCTGGTCATTGACGGCGAGCGTGTGGACACCGCCGGCAAACTGGAATCCATCAATCCGTGTGACACCTCAGAAGTGGTGGGCACGACGGCCAGGGCCACGACCGAGGACGCCGAGCGTGCGCTGAATGGCGCGTGGAAAGCCTTCGAGGACTGGAAGACCTGGGACATGGACGCCCGCGCCCGCATTCTGCTGAAGGCCTCGGCCATCCTCAAGCGCCGCCGCCTGGAGGCCTGCGCCCTGATGAGCATCGAGGTGGGCAAGAACTACGCCGAGTCCGATGTGGAGGTGGCCGAGGCCATCGACTTCCTGGAGTACTACGCCCGCAGCGCCATGAAGTACACCGGCTTCGGCAGCAGCGAAACCACCTGGTTCGAGGGCGAGGAAAACGGCCTGATGTCGCTGCCGCTGGGCGTGGGCGTCTCCATCTCGCCGTGGAACTTTCCCTGCGCCATCTTCCTGGGCATGCTCGCCGCGCCCATCGTGGCAGGCAACTGCGTGATCGCCAAACCAGCCGAGGACTCGGGCCTCATCGCCGGATTCATCGCCGACATCATGTACGAGGCCGGACTGCCCGCCGGGGTGCTGCAGTTTCTGCCCGGGGTGGGCTCCGAGGTCGGCGAGTACCTGACCACCCACGCAAAAACACGCTTTATCACCTTTACCGGCAGCCGCGCGGTGGGCCTGCACATCAACGAGGTGGCCGCCAAGGTGCAGCCCGGCCAGAAGTGGATCAAGAAGGTCGTGCTGGAACTGGGAGGCAAGGACGGGATGATCGTCGACGAAACGGCGGATCTGGACGTGGCCGTGCTCGCCGCCGTGCAGGGAGCGTTCGGCTTCAACGGCCAGAAGTGCAGCGCCATGAGCCGCCTGATTGTGGTGGACAAGGTGTACGACGCGGTGGTAAACGCCTTCGTGGAACGTGCCGCCGCGCTGAAGATCGGCACCGGTGAGGAGAACGCGCCCGTTACGGCCGTGGTGAACCAGGAGTCCTTCGACAAGATCAAGAGCTACCTGGACCTGGCCCCCAGCGAAGGCAAGGTGCTGCTGGGCGGCGAGGCTCCCGGTGACGCGAACGGCAAGACCGGGTACTACGTGCACCCCACCATCGTCGGCGACGTGAAGCGGGACGCCCGTCTGGCCCAGGAGGAAATCTTCGGGCCGGTGGTATCGGTGATCCGCGCCGCAGACTGGCAGGACGCGCTGGACATCGCCAATTCCACCGAGTACGGCCTGACCGGCGGCGTGTGCAGCCGTGACCGCGCCCGGCTGGAGCAGGCCCGCCAGGAGTTCGAGGCCGGCAACCTGTACTTCAACCGCAAGATCACGGGGGCGATCGTGGGCGTGCAGCCCTTCGGCGGCTACAACATGAGCGGCACCGACAGCAAGGCGGGCGGACCGGACTACCTCGCCAACTTCATGCAGCTCAAGACCGTGACCGAGCGCTGGTAAACCCTCTTTGAAGAGCAAGGCGGCAGAACCCTCTGAGGGTTCTGCCGCTTTCTGATGGTAAAGGCCAGGTATTCGTACACCTTATCCAGCCCCCAGAATGACGCATTCCTCATCCGTTCTGAAGGGTTGCACAGATGTATAGGCAGGCTTGTCCTCTTGTATTCCGACGACACTAAGCTTCCTCAAATCACTCCCCGAACAGCAGATTAGACCGTTTTCCCACCAGTGCTTTTCCAGGTGGGCCGCAAAGTCACCCTCCCGAGCGAAGCCTCCGGTTTCGTCAGGCGACCCGTTGTTGTGTTCACCTGGAGGATCACCATGAAATACACCCCTTGTCTGCTGGCCGCTTCCCTCGCTCTCTCGCTCGCCGCCTGCGGGCAATCTCCCCAGATTGCCGCCTCTGACCCGGGCGCACCCGGCGCCGGCATTGAGGCTTTCAGCGGAGCCTATCTGATCGGCTTTAAACAAGACGGACTGCAGGGACAGAACCTTCAGCAGCAGGCGCTGATGCAGGCGCAGGCCATCTCTTCTGCCGGCGGAACCGCCACGGGACAGTGGACAGAGATCAGCGCCGCCGCCGCACGCCTCTCACCAGCGGCTCTGGAGAAACTCAGGGCCAACCCGCTGGTCGAGTATGTCGAGCCTGATCTGGTGCGCCACGCCATGGGCACGCGCAGCGCAGGCACCGCTGCCGCGGCAGTCAGCCGCGGCAGCCTGGGCCGCCAGAACCTGTATGCCCAGGATGTGTATAACGCCAGCGGCGAGACCACTTGGGGGAATGCAGCGCTGCGGGTGCCTGCGCTGCGGACTGCCAACTACACCGGCGCGGGTGTGGCGGTATGTGTCACCGACACCGGTATTGACGGCAACCACCCCGAATTCGGAGGCAAACTCAAAGGGTTCAAAAACTTTGTGACCACCGAGGCCAACCGCAACGACCCCTACGCACTGAATGACGTATCGCATCACGGCACGCATGTGTCGGGCACCATCTTCGCCCAGTACGGCGCGGGCACCGGGGCGAGTGGTCTGCAGGCCGGTCAGGATCCCAACGGGATCGGCGGCGTTGCCAGCGGCGTCAATCTGTACATGGCGCGCGTGCTGGGGGACAGCGGCAGCGGCAGCAGCAGCGGCATCATCAATGGGGTGAACTGGTGCGTGGCGCAGCTCAAGTCCCAGGGCGGCACCGAGAACAAGGTCGTGGTCAGCATGAGCCTGGGTGGTGGCCGGGCCAGCAAGACCGAGGAACGCGCCTATACAGCTGCTTACAACAAGGGCGCCCTGATTGTCGCAGCCACCGGCAATGACGGCGGCGCGGTCTCGTATCCCGCCGCCTACCCCAATGTGGTGGGCATCGGAGCCATTGACAGCAACGAAGCCAAGGCCGACTTCAGCAACTTTGGCACCCAGGTGGATCTGGTCGGTCCCGGCGTGCACGTTCTGAGCAGCATTCCGCTGGGACAGGGTGTGGCCGCGACAGGCAGCGGGGGGGGCGTGGCCTTCACGGACGTACAGGCGGCAGACCTCAGCGGTAAGGGCACCATGAGCGGCACTGTCGTTGCGGCAGGCGGCACCAACAACGAGTTCTGCGGAGTGGGCACACGCAATTCGGCCCTGAACGGTGCCATCGCCCTGATCTCCCGCGGCACCTGCTCGTTCGAGGAAAAGACGGCCAACGCGGTGGGCAGCGGAGCCAAGGCGGTACTGATCTACAACAACACGGCGGGCAGCCTGGGGATGACTCTGACCAACACCTACAGCGTGCCGGTGGCAGGCATTCTGCAAACGGACGGCACGGCACTTCTGGGCAAACTGCCCACCACCGGCACCGTCAGCGTCACTGGATCAGACTACGAGTACCTCGACGGCACCAGCATGGCCACCCCGCATGTCAGCGCCGCCGCCGCCCTGGTGTGGGCTGCCAAACCCACCCTAACCAATACCCAGTTGCTCAGCCTGCTCAAGTCCACCGCCAAGGATCTGGGAGCTGCCGGACGGGACAACAACTTCGGCGATGGTCTGGTTAATCCCCTCAAGGCCATCACCGGCCAGTAACATCGTCCCCACGTGGGCCAGAACACGGTCTGCATCAGAAACGCCGCCGGGAAACCAGTCCCGGCGGCGTTTGTCTGTGGCGCATGGTGATCAGATCAGCGCTATTCCTTGACGCCACCCGACACGGTCCCGCCCACGAAGTACCCCTGGAAGCCGTAGAACAATGCCACGATGGGCAGCGCCCCCAGGGTGGCGGCGGCAGCGAACACGCCCCACTTGGTGCTGAACTGGCCCTGCGTAAAGGAGAGGAGCATGATGCCCACGGTCCACTTCTCCACGCCGGTCAGCAGGATGTTTGCCAGGATGAACTCGGCGTAGGTCCCGATGAACTGATTCAGGAAGATAAACACCAGGATGCCCCCCGACAGCGGCAACACCACCTTCAGGAAGGTCTGCCAGCGGGTCGCGCCGTCCACCATCGCGGCTTCCTCCAGCGATTCGGGCAAAGACTCGACGTAACCCTTGAAGATCCAGGTGTTGAAGGCGATGGCCCCGCCGCTGTAGGCCAGGATCAGACCGGTAAAGGTGTTGCTCAGGCCCAGCAGCACCATCAGGGTGTACACGGCGACCAGCGCCAGGAAGACCGGGAACATCTGAATGAAGATGAAGAACAGCAGCGTCTGGAAGCGGCCCGGAAAGCGCAGCCGTGCCATGGCGTACCCGGCAGTGGTGGAGAGCAGGATGGCCAGGATGCCGGTGATGCCCGAGACGAGCAGCGTGTTGCGCACCGAGAGCAGGAACTTGCTTTCGTTGGTGGTGCCCTGGAACTGGGCCGGCCCCAGGAACACGATCAGCACGGCCAGCGCGGCCAGCAGGATGCGGATGATCCAGGCACGGGTGCGGGTCAGACCCTCGCTCTCGCGCCCCATGCGGCCCACCACCGCCAGGATGCCCAGGGCGGTCAGCGCCGCGCCCGAGATGCCGGCCAGCAGCAATTGCCACAGCGGGATGGTCACGCCCTCGAACAGCTTCTGGAAGTTCTCGTAGCTCAGCACTTCCAGGCGGGGCAGCAGACCCGTCTTGTACAGGATGTTGGGATTGGAGAAATCCGGAAAGGCGAACAGGCTGTTGCGCGGATCGAAGGCGGCAATCAGCACGTACAGCAGCGGATAGATGGCAACGAGCACCACCAGGATCAGGAACAGGTGCGTGAGCTGATCGCCCAGCACGGCGGCGTAACTGATCTTGCGGCCTGTGCGGGCGATGCCGATGCGCTGACCGATCAGGCTGGTCAGGGCGAGCACGCCCGAGGCCGCGAGCAGAAACAGCAGGAACCGGACCCAGCCGCGTTCCACGTAGTAGATGGTGAAGCTCTTGGGGCGGCCCTGCATGTTGAGGTTCAGGTAATAGCCGAGCACGACGAGCGCGATAACCAGCGCGGCGGTGACGAGCCACGGCAGGGCCCGGCGCAGCACGCTGGGTTCCCTGTGAACGTAGCCGCCCGGCGGCAGGTCTTGCTGGGGAGTGGGAACGGTGGTCATCGGCGGGCCTCCTCAAAGACGCCGGCCGCCTTGAAGTTGACCAGGCTGATGGCGAGTGTCAGGAAGAAGATGATCAGCGCGATGGCGCTGGCCAGGGCAAAGTTCTGACCGCCGCTGGATGCGAACGCCGTGTTGTAGCCCCATGACAGCAGGATGTCAGTGCTCTGGGCGGTGGCTTCCCGGCCCTGCTGGGGCGGCCCGCCCTGGGTGAGCAGGTAGATGATGCCGAAGTTATTGAAGTTGAACGCAAAGCCCGAGAGCAAAATGGGCGTGAAACTGCTGCGCAGCAGCGGCAGCGTGATGTTCGTGATCTGCTGCCAGCGGCTGGCCCCATCGATGCTGGCGGCCTCGTACAGGTCCTCGTTGATGGTCGACAGGGCGCTGATGGTGGCGGTCATCATGTACGGAAAGCCCAGCCACAGGTTCACGACCAGCACGCTGATCTTGGCCCACAGCGGATCGCCCAGCCACGGCACGGCGGCGATGCCGAGCAGGCCCAGCGACTTGTTCACGATGCCGAACTGCTGGTTGAACAGCGCCACCCACATCTGCACGCTGATCACGGCGGGAATGGCCCACGGCAGGAAAAGCAGCGTGCGGTAGACGTTGCGGCCCTTGAGCCGCTTGTTGTACAGCAGGATGCCCAGAATCAGGCCCGCGATGGCGTTGATGATCACCGTGGAGAACGCAAACACCACCGTCCAGATGAACACCGGGACCAGCGCGCGGCTCGCCTTGGCGAAGATCTCGCGGAAGTTTTCCAGGCCCACATACTCGTAGCTGTTGATGCGGGTCGCCCGCGCCACTGTGATGTCCGGCACGAAAGGGGCGCTTAAGGTCACCTGCAGGCCATCGACGCTCTGCACCTGCGTGCGGTACGGCACCGAGGCCTGATCGTCGAACAGCACCAGCGGCTCACCCGCACAGCCCGGGGTGTCGCAGCGCAGGTATTCCTGCACGCTCGCCGACTGCGGCGTCTCGGCCAGGGTCACGACCCGGCGGTCCGGACTCAGGGTGGCTTCCGTTCGCAGCGCCGAATCCGGGTTTCCGCTGTTCACCGCGTTGTAGTTGGTAAAGGCGTAGTTGACGGTCAGGACGATGGGCAGCACGGTGAAGGCCGCCAGGAACACCAGGGCCGGAAACAGGTAGTACCAGTTGCTGATCCACGGAACGGCGCGCACCACCAGCGGCATCATGATCAGCAGCGCACCCAGCACGTAGATCAGGATCATGTAGGGCGGCGCGGTGGGGTACAGCCGGGCGGTCAGGCCGCTGAGCAGCCAGCCGATCAGGGCCGCGCCGCCGAGCATCAGGGCCAGCACCAGTACGGCCAGCAGGACGCCGCGCGTGCCCTGGGGCGGAACGGTAGAGGGCGGGCGGCGGGCGGGCAGGGTTGCGGTCATCGGAACATCATTCTCCTTGGCAGATTCCGGCAGCAGAGCGCAGGATTGTGGATTTGGCGGCAATCATACGACCAAACAAAGCCCCTTGGGGCGCGGCGGATACAGCGGCCGCGTTCACCTCAGGCGGCTGGCGGCTTACCCCATCAGCAAAAAACGGACAGGAAGGGTCTCCTGTCCGCCTCTTGCTCAAGGCTGCTCTTACTTGATGTTGCTGTTGATTTCCTGCACGGCCTTGTCCAGAATCTGGCTGTAGTTCTGGTTGGCCTTCTGCACGCTCTGGGCAATCGCGTTGCTCCAGGGGCCCCACACCGCGCCCATCGCCGGAACGTTGGGCATGGGGGTGCCGGCGCTGATGGACTTGCCGAAGCCGGCGACCACCGGGTCACTCTTGAGCTTGGTGCGCGCGCTCAGGCTGACCGGAATGCGGCCCCCGGCCTTGTTGAAGGAGGTCTGCGCGTCCGAGGAGCTGATCTGCTTGGCAAACTGCGCCGCCGCGACCTTGTTCTTGCTGTAGGCGTTGATCATGGTGCCCTGCACGCCGACAAAGGGGCTCCACTTGCCGCTCGCGCCGGGAGGCGTGGGGAAGGCGGCGATGCCGTAGTCGATGCCCGCTTTCTTGATGTCGCCCATGTCCCAAGGACCGGTCAGGAACATCGCCAGGCGGCCGTCGGTGAACGCGCCCTTGGCAACGTCGCCGGACACGCCTTCAGGCACCAAGTTGTACTTGTAGCGCAGGTCGTTCAGGAAGGCGCTGGCCTTGTCTGCTCCCGCGTTTGCCAAGCCAATGTCCTTGGTGTTCAGGGTGCCGTTCGTGTTCTTGAACACGTAGCCGCCGTAGGCGCTGACAATGCCGTAGTTCATGTAGGCGTTGGACAGATCGGCCAGGTAGCCGAACTTGCCGTTGCCGGTGTTGGCCTGCGCGACCTTCAGGAATTCAGCCCAGGTGGTGGGCGCGTTGGGCACCAGCTTCTTGTTGTATACCAGCGCCACGGCTTCCGCGAACATGGGGATGGCGAACAGCTTGCCCTGGTAGGTCATGGCCGACAGCGCGGTCTTGTCCAGGTCGGTCTTGCTCGTGATGTACTTGTCCATCGGCTCGATCACGCCGGCCGAGGCGAGCTGGCCCAGACGGTCCTGCGGTAGGGTCACGACGACATCAGGACCCTGGCCTTTGGGAGCGCTCTGAATCAGCTTGTCCGGAATCTGGTCAAAGGGCACGCTGACGATGGTGGTCTTGTTGCCCTGCTTGTCAAAGGCGGCGGCCTGCTCTTTAAGCCACGTCAGCTCGGCTCCGCCGAAGTGGGTCCAGACGGTGATGTTGGCCGCGGAGGCCTGCCCCAGCAGGGCGAGGGAAAGAATGGTCAAAGCTTTTTTCATAGGGCTCCTTGATCCGAGCGGAGTGAACCGCTTCCAGAAGGTGAGGGGACGAGTCGGCTCCACCGCTCCTGTGACAGGGCAAAAAAGCTGGCCGCATCTGCGGCAGCATTTTATGGCTGAGTTGACTCGATGGTGATTATAGACGGCGCGTGGCCCACTGACAATGTCCAGACCTACGGTCAGCGCTCACGGCGCCGTCAGGAACCCGTCCGGGGAACGTGCCCGGCAGCCCCGAGAAGAAGACTGCCGGCAAAAGTGTGACCCGCCAGCTGACCGACCGGTCAGGCGGCGCGTAGAATCCGGAACATGACGGCCCCCTCCGATTCACGCCGACCTGGCGGCAGCACCAAGGTCATCCTGTTTTTTACCATCTTTATCGCCATGCTGGGCCTGTCGGTGCTGTTTCCGATCCTGGCTCCGCTGGGCCGGCAGCTGGGACTCACGGAGACCCAGGTGGGCTGGTTTTCCACGGCCTACAGCTTGATGCAGTTTGTGTTCTCGCCGGTCTGGGGGTCGCGCAGCGAGCAGGTGGGGCGCAAACCGGTGCTGCTGCTGGGTCTGGTGGGCTTCTCGCTGAGCTTCGGGATCTTCGGGCTGGTGGCGGCGCTGGGGATACAGGGACTGGTCACCGGCACGGCACTGTTCGCGCTGCTCATCGCCGCCCGCGTGGTGGGCGGTATTCTGAGCAGCGCCACGCTGCCCACCGCCCAGGCGATGATGGCCGACCTGAGTAACGAGCAGGACCGCGCTGCCAGCCTGGGGCTGATCGGTGCGGCGTTCGGGCTGGGTGTCGTCTTCGGTCCGGCACTGGGTGGACTGCTCAGCACCATCAGCCTGACGGCCCCCATCTTCTTCTCGGCGGGCCTGGGGCTGCTCACCGCCGCCTTCGCCTTCTTCGTCCTGCCCGAGACCCGCCGCCACGACCACAATCCCATGCAGACGGGAGACCGGCGCGCCCTGCTCACGCGCGGAGCCATTCCGCTGTTCCTCGCCATCAGCGCACTGTCCACGCTGGCGAGTGTGGGCATGGAGCAGACCATCGGTTTCTACGTGCAGGACACGCTGAACCTTCGTCCCGGCGAGACGGCCAGAACGGTGGGGGGCATGCTCGCAGTGTTCGGCATCGTGGCCGCGCTGGTGCAGGGCGGCGCGATCCGGCCCCTGAGCAAGAGGGTGGCCCCGCCGGTGCTGATCAGCGTGGGGCTGGCCGTGATGGCGGCGGGCATGTTCCTGCTGCCCCAGATGCGTACCTACTGGCCCATCACCCTGGCCCTGGCCGTGATCGGCGTGGGCAGCGCTGTCCTGAGCCCCAGCCTGAGCGCCGCCCTGAGCCTGAGCGTGTCGGGCGACCAGCAGGGCGCGGTGGCGGGCCTCAACAGCAGCGCGCTGGCCCTGGGCCGCATGACCGGTCCCCTGATCGGGACCGGGCTGTACCAGCACGCCAGCCACGGCGCGCCGTACCTGCTGAGCGGCACGGTGCTGGCCCTGCTGCTGGCGTGGACCCTGACGGCGCGGCCCCGCATCGGCCAGCCGAGTGAAGCGGTGGGCAGCGGCTGAGTTCCGCAGCGCGGAGCGGGGAGCCGGCGGTAAGCAGCCCTGGCTCCCCTTCTGTTCACGCCGGACCCCGTATGCTGGCGCGGATGACCGAGTTTTCCCGTTCTTCCCGTGCCCAGCATCCCCCCGATCCCTTCAACCCAGCCCGCGAGGTCGCCGTGCGGGTGCTGCTGCGGGTGCTGGCCGGCGACACCTTCGCTGCTCCCGCGCTGGACAGCGCGCTGAATTCGGCGCGCCTGCCCGGGCGCGATTCGGGGCTGGCGACCCATATCGTGTACGGCACCCTGCGCCATCTGCCCAGCCTGGAAGCGGCCCTGGCACCCATGCTGAGCGGCGACACCCACCCCAAGACGCGCGCCGTGCTGCTCGCCGGGGCCTTCGAGAAACTGCACCTGGACACGCCACCACACGCGGTGGTCAGCGAGTACGTGAACCTGGCGCGCGGCGCGCGGCTGGCCCCGTCCGGGCTGGTGAACGCCGTGCTGCGCCGGATCGAGGCCGTGGCCCCCGGCGAGCTCACCCACACCGAGATGGCTCCGTGGCTGGCCGACGCCTACCGCGCCGCGTACGGGGAGCAGGCGGCCTCCATCTTTGCTGATCTGCTGACCCCACAGCCGCTGTGGCTCAGCCTGTCAGAGCGCGGAGCGCAGGCGCTGGAGGCCGAGGGCAGCGCAGTCACCCCCGGACCACAGGGCATGGACCGGGTGGAACTGTCGCGCCCGCTGCGTGAAACCGAAGCGTTCGGGCAGGGCTGGGCGCAGCCCATCAACCCGGCCAGCCTGGCCTGTGTGGACGCGCTGGGCGATGTCAACGGTGTGCCGGTGCTGGACCTCGCCGGCGGCGCGGGCATCAAGGCGGCCATGCTCGCCGCGCGCGGAGCGTCCGTCACCAGCGTGGACGTGCTCGCCCGCAAGCACGACAGCGCCCGTGCCAACCTGAAACGCCTGGGGCTGCGCGCCGACTTTGTGACGCACGATCTGAGCGCACCCGTGGACCTGCCGCCCGTCTCGCACGTGCTGCTGGACGCCCCGTGTACCGGCAGCGGCACCCTGCGCAGCCACCCGGAAATCAAGCTGCGGCTGACGCCACAGGCGGTGACGGCGGCGGCGCAGTTGCAGGCACAGATGTTGCCCCACGCCGCCGCGCTGGTGCAGCCGGGCGGCACCCTGGTCTACTCGGTGTGCTCGGTGCTGCCCCAGGAAGGAGCCGAGGTGGTGGCCCGGTTTCTGGATGGCCATCCGGAGTTCACGCCGGAAAGCATCCCCGAGGTCGAGGTGCCGCATGTTCCTGCAGGCCCCGGTCTGCTGACGGTGCCGGTAGACGGCATTGACGGCTTTTTCATCGCCCGCCTGCGCCGCCGGCAGGAAGGGTAAGACTGTTTCGGGCCACAGCTTCCCGAATCCCCAACACAGACGGGGTGCCCTGGATTTACACCCAGGGCACCCCGCCGCTGTTGGTCTCAGCCCTGCTGAATGTTCAGCGCGGCGTCCAGCGCCACCTCGATCATCTGATCGAAGGTCTGCTGCCGCTCCTCCGCCGTCGTCTCCTCACGGGTGACCAGATGGTCACTGATGGTCAGGACGGTCAGTGCCCGCACGCCATGCTTGGCAGCCAGCGTGTACAGCCCGGCGGCCTCCATCTCCACAGCCAGCACGCCGTAATCGGCCCAGATTTTGTACTGGTCGAAGTCGTCGTGGTAGAAGGTGTCGCTGCTCATGATGTTGCCGACGTGTGTGGTGAAGCCGCGCTCGCGCGCGATCTGGTAGGCCGCCATCAGCAGGCCGAAGTCCGCAATGGGCGCGAAGGTCTTCTCGCCAAAGCGGATGCGGTTGATGTTGCTGTCGGTGGAGGCCGCCTGTGCCAGCACGATGTCGCGTACATGCACGTCCGGCTGGTAGCTGCCCGCCGTGCCCACCCGGATCAGGTTCTTGCAGCCGTAGTCGGTGATCAGCTCACTGACATAGATCATGGCGCTGGCAATGCCCATGCCGGTGCCCTGCACGCTGACCTTCTGGCCCTTATAGGTGCCGGTGTAGCCTGACATGCCGCGCACGGTGTTGTGCAGCACGGGATTTTCAAAGAAGGTCTCGGCGATGTGCTGGGCGCGCCGGGGGTCGCCCGGCAACAGGACGGTCTCGGCAATCTGGCCTTTTTCTGCGTTCAGGTGAAGACTCATGCCGCCCAGGCTAGCAGGCCGGGAGCCGTTTACCCAGCCGCCCCCTCGGCCGCAACCCGCGCCCCAACCACAGCTGCCAGGAACCGGGCCGGTTCCAGAGTGACTCCCTGTGCCAGTTCCGCACGCCCGCCTCCCTTGCCTCCGGTCACGGCCAGGGCCGCCCGCAGAATCTCGCCGGCGTGCACCCCGGCCCGTCCGCTCGCCACCCCGCAGCGGCCACCGGGGGCCAGCACCGCCAGCACCGCGCCGTCCGGCACTGCCGCCAGCGCCGGGGCGAGCAGGGCGGGGTCCTCCAGCGTCAGGGTCAGCAGGCCGTGTTCATCCGCCGGGGCGGTGGTCACGCGCACGCGGGCCAGCGTCTCGCGCAGGCGGGCGGTTTCAGCCTTTGTGGCGCCCAGCTCGGCGTTCAGGGCAGCCACCCGGTCCGGAAGTCCCTCCACCGGCACACTGAAGTCCTGGGCCAGGGCGCGGGCCTCCCGATAAACGCCGCCCAGGTACTCGGCCGCCTCCTCACCGGCCATGAAGGTCACGCGGGTCACGCCGCCGCGAATGCGCTCGGTCCGCAGCGCAACCACCGGGGCAGCCAGGCTGGCGTGGGGAACATGCGTGCCGCCACACGCGCTGACATCAAACGGCTGACCGTCCTCCCGGCGGAAGATCACCAGCCGCACCTGCCCGCGCACCTTGGTTTCCCGGCGCAGCGGGTACGCTCCCAGGTGTTCCTCGGGCACGCTGGGCGTTTCCAGGATGAGGCGGGTCCGGGCCAGGGTCTCGCGCAGCAGCTGTTCGGCGGCGCGCACGTCCTTCTCGGTCGGGTCACCGCGCAGGTCCAGGGTGCATTCGGGGCGGGTCATGTTGACCGCCTCCACCGTGAAGGCCGGGCTGATCTGCACGAAGGCCTGCGCCAGCAGATGTTCACCGCTGTGCCGCTGCATGTGCCGCCAGCGCCGCGCGGCGTCCACCACCCCCGTAACTGCGGTGCCGGGAGCGGGAGGTGGACCGCCCAGGCGGTGCCAGATCTCGCCACTGGACTTGTCCTTGCGGGTGTCGGTCACGCTGGCCTCTCCCCCATTCCAGCGCAGCACGCCGTGATCCGCACCCTGGCCGCCGCCCTCCGGGTAGAAGGCGGTGGCGTCCAGCAGGACCTCAGGGTTACCCCCCTCCCCGCGCACCGCCTGCACCTGGGCCCCGAAGCTCAGGCCGACCGCGTCCTCGTGGTAAAGGGCGCGGGTCATGGCCGGGGGGCGTCCACAGCGCGGGCATACCTGATGAGTTGCAGCAGGGCAGCCGTGTTCGAAGGATCGGGGACGGCGTAGCCGTTCACGAAAACGCTGGGGGTACCGTTCAGGCCCAGCCGCCGGGCCTCGGCCAGTCCAGCGTCCACGGCCGCCTTGCCGCCGCGTGTGTTCAGGCAGGTCTTGAAGGGGCCGGCCTTCAGGCCCACGTCGGCAGCCAGGGCCACAAAGGCCCCGGCCGCATTTCCGGTCAGCCAGGAGCGGTCCCGGAACAGGGCGTCTTTGTAGGCCCAGAACTTGCCCTGCTGCCCGGCGCACTCGCTCGCCTCGGCGGCCGGGCGGGCCAGCGCGTGAATGGATTCCAGCGGAAACTGATGAAATTCCACCCGCACGTCGTCTGGCAGGGCGCGCAGCAGGGCGGGCAGGGTCTGGGTTTCAAACCGCTCGCAGTACGGGCACTGAAAATCGCTGTAGACCCGCAGCACCACGGCCGCCGCCTTGCGGGCGGGCAGGGCGTGCGAGGTCGGTGCAAAGTCGGCGGCGGGCACGCGGCTCAGGCCCAGGCCCACGGTCAGGCGTCCACCCACCGTCTTGACGGTGATCTCAAAGGGATCGGCCTCAACTGTTATCCCTTCCGGCAGCTTTGCGGCGACTTCCGGGCGCTTCAGGAAGGACAGCAGCGGTTCGGCCAGCCCGGGCCCGAAACCGCTGAGCAGGCCGGTCAGCTCGGCGGCCCGCGCCGCGCCGGAGCCGCTGGCCGGGGCCACACTGATCGTCGCCCCCGTCAGGTAGCCACTTCGGCTCTGCAGGACGACCCGCGCCCCGTCGGGAAAGGTCAGCGTGCCCGCCGCGTCCGGTTTGACTCCGGCCAGCGCGGGCTCCTTCAGAAAGGGAGCCAGGAGTTGCCCCACCTGTGCTCCCGCGCCGCCCAGGCCCGAGCACGCCAGTCCCGCCGCCAGCGCCAGGGTCCGTCTGTGTCCATTCGCTTTCACCGGGCCATGGTAGGGCAAGGCGGCCCTCAGGCCAGCAGACCCACGGCGTACTCGCCCATCCGGCGGGGAATGTCCACGCCGGTGGTCGCCACGCTGTTCTTGAACTCCATGGTGTGGTTGATCTCGATGATCAGCAGGCCGCGCTGAGGGTCCTCTACCAGATCGATGGCGACAACCTGGCCGTCCACGGCGGCGGCGGCCCGCACCGCCAGATCGGCGAGGTCCGGCGTGACCGGGCAGTTGCTCGCCTTGGCCCCGCGCGCCGTGTTGGTGATCCAGTGCTCGGAGGTGCGGTAGATCGCGCCGATGCACTCGCCGCCAACCACGAAGGCACGGATGTCGCGCCCCGGCTTGGCGATCAGTTCCTGAACGTAGAAGATGCCATGCTGAGGCCCACCCAGCACTTCCTTGTGCTCGATGACCGCCTCGGCAGCGGCGCGGTCGTTCAGGCGGCTGACCATGCGGCCCCATGAGCCGACCGTGGGCTTGAGCACCACCGGGTAGCCCAGGTCTTCGATGAGCGCCAGCGCCGCGTCACCGTCGAAGGCGACCCCGGTGCGCGGAGTGGGCAGGCCCGCGGCGTGCAGGCGGGCATTCGTCGCCAGCTTGTCGCCACACAGTTCGATGACGTGCGCGGGATTGATGACGCGCACGCCAAAGCCTTCCAGGGCGCGGGTGACCGCGTGACCGCGGGTCTGGCTGACGCAGCGTTCCAGCGCGACCTTCCACGGCACCTGGGCCCGCCCGGCGTCGTCGAAGGTGAGCTTGAGCTGCGGCACGTACACCTTGTCGTAGGGCACGCCCAGGGCGTCGAGCGCCTCAAAGAGCATCTTCTCGTCGGGACGGATGCGGTCATACAGCACAGCGAGTTCGGCCATAACAGGTCCTGGGGGCAAGCCGTCAGCATTCAGCGGTCAGGGTGGGCCCCCACGTGGGGGCCGGACGCTGACCGCTGGGTGCCGGTACGGGCTTACTCTCCCCAGTCCTCCGCTTCCTGCGGGGCGGCTTCCAGGCGCGGCGGGTCCACCGAGACAACCTCGTACTCCACGCCGGTCTCGTCGTCAATCACCAGTTCGCCGAGTTCGGGGTTGGTCAGTTCGATGGGTGCGCCGGTATCCGGGTTTTCAAATTGAATTACAGTCATACTTACTCCTTACGTTCGACAGGTTAACGCTTAAATAATCTATCAAACGATATTGACTAGACAGCCGTCCCGTCGTCATCCTCGAATTCCAGCTCGATGTTTGCCCGGCAGTGGGGGCAGGTGACGACACTGACCTCCGAGCCGTCAGTGCCCTGCACGACCGGCGACGCCGCCAGCAGATCCTCGGTGACCTCGAATTCCTCGCCGCAGTTGGGGCAGGTGGTGAGGATGCCCAGCAGCTCCAGCTCGAAGTCCTCCCCGGGACCGTTGTGGGTCACCTCCATCTCGGCATGACACGAATCGCACACAATGACGTCCCCGACCGTCAGCTCGGCGCGGTCCTGCTCCGTGAGTTCCAGCACCTCCGCGCACACGGGGCACTCTATTTCCAGCGTAGTCATGCCCGACAGTTTAAGGGGTTCCCTCGTCGGCGGGACGCTCGCCCGGAAAACGGCCGTGCTTCTTGAAAAAGGCCAGGATGCTGCCCTCGGCCAGCGCCTCGCGCAGGAACTCGGGGGGTGGGGGCAGCTGGAAGGTCTCGCTTCCGCGCGTGAGCACCCCCGAAGCCAGGTCCAGCTGAACCGTGTCGCCGTCCTGCAGCGTATCTGTCAGGTCGGCCTCGAAGGCGGGAATGCCCAGATTCAGCAGATTGCGGTAGTGGATGCGCGCAAAGCTGGGAGCGATGATCGCCCCGACCTGCAGCTTCTTGAGGGCCTGCGGGGCATATTCGCGGCTGGAGCCCAGGCCCCAGTTGCGCCCGCCCACCAGCACATCGCCGGGCTGCACCTGCGCGGCAAACTCGGGCCGCACGTAATGAAACGCGAAGGTCTGGAACACGTCCTCGCCCGCCATGAACGGCGCGAACTTGCCGGGCAGGATGTCGTCGGTGTTCACGCTGTCGCCAAATTTCCAGATTCGGGGCATATTGTTTTTCCTTTCAACCTGAGCGGGCGAATTCGGCGGCCCGCTGCACTTGCCCGGCACTGGGCCGGACGCCGGTATACAGCACGAACTGCTCCAGGGCCTGGCGAGCAGCCACCTCCGCGCCGGTGATGACCTGCTTTCCGGCGGCGCGGCCTGCGCAGATCAGCGGGGTTTCAGTGGGCAGGGCCACCACGTCGAAGATCGTCTCGGCGGCCGCGACCGCCGGCGCCGGAAAGGCCAGCTCCGCCGCTTCGGAGCCACCGGCCATGCCGATGGGCGTCACGTTGATGAGCAGCGCGGGGCGCAGGTCGCCCAGCCCGGCCCGCCAGTCGTAGCCGCAGCCCTGGGCCAGCGCCCGGCCCGCGTGTTCGTTGCGGGCGACAATCACGCCGCGGGTGAATCCGGCGTCCCGGAACGCCGAGGCCACCGCCTTGCCCATGCCGCCGCTGCCGCGCAGCGCGAACGGCGTGTCCGGTGCGAGCCGGTACTCCTCAATCAGCTGGCGGACGGCGAGGTAATCGGTGTTGTAGGCCCGCAGGAATCCGTCATCGTTGACGATGGTGTTCACCGAGCCGATGGCCGCCGCCGAGGGCGTCAGCTCGTCCAGAAACCCGATGCAGGCTTCCTTGAACGGCATGGACACCGCGCAGCCGCGAATGCCCAGCGCCCGCACGCCGCCGATGGCCGCACCGAGGTCGCTGGTGGTGAAGGCCTTGTAGATGAAATCCAGCCCCAGTTCGGCGTACAGAAAGTTGTGAAAGCGGGTGCCAAAATGGCCGGGCCGTCCCGCCAGCGAGATGCACAGCCGGGTGTCCCGGCTGATCGGGCGAGGCCCCGTGGAGGGCGCGCCGCTCACGCCGCCCCCACATCCTCGGGCAGCGCGATCCGGCCCATCACAGCCGTCGCCGCCGCCACCGCCGGGCTGGCCAGGTACACGCGCGCGTCCTTGTCGCCCATGCGCCCGATGAAGTTGCGGTTGGAGGTGGACACGCAGACCTCGCCGGGGGCGAGCACGCCCTGATGCCGGCCCATGCACGGGCCACAGCCGGGGGTGCCCAGCGCCGCGCCCGCCCGCTGCAGGGTCAGCAGCGTACCGTCCTCCATGGCCTGCTCCATCACCTGTGAGCTGGCCGGAATGACCAGCAGGCGGGTGCCGGGACTGACCTTGCGGCCGCGCAGCACCTCGGCGGCGGCGTGCAGGTCTTCCAGGCGGCCGTTCGTACAGGTACCGATAAAGACCTGATCGACCCGCAGGCCACGCAGCTCAGACACGTCGTGCACGTTGTCCACCTCGCTGGGGGCGCTCATGCGGGGATTCAGGACACTCAGGTCGAGTTCGATCTCGCGCACATACGCCGCGCCCTCGTCAGGGTAGACCCATCCAGGCACGTCATACAGGTCCAGAATCTCGCCTCCGGGGACGACCAAGCCGGCCTTCGCACCCGCCTCCACACACAGGTTCGCCAGCGTCATGCGCTCGCCGCGCGTGAAGCGGTCGCCGGCATGCAGCTCGATGCTCTGGTAGGTTGCGCCGTCCGCTCCCAGGACGCGGATCATCTCCAGGGCGGCGTCCTTGGCGCTGACTCCCTGCCTCAACTCACCGGTAAACGTCACCTTGACGCTTTCGGGAACGCGCAGCCAGGTCTTGCCGCTGGCGGCGGCCAGGGCGATGTCGGTGGCCCCCATGCCGGTGCCGAAGGCAGCGACCGCGCCGTAGGTGGTCGAGTGGCTGTCCGAGCCCAGCACGATCCACCCGGGCTGCGCCAGCCCCTCCTCCATCAGCACCTGATGGCAGATGCCGCGCCCCACGTCGAACAGGCGCACGCCCGTTTCGGCGGCGTACTCGCGCGCCTCCTTCTGGGCCTGCGCCACACTGACCGTCGAGGCGGGCGCGACATGGTCCACAACGATGGAGACGCGCTCGGGGTACTTCGGGGTGGCGGCCAGGTCGCGGCGCATCCGCTCAATGAAGCTCTGGGCGATGGAATCCACGACCATCACCTGATCCACGTCCACCACGGCAAGGTCGCCGGCGTATACGGTCTGGGTGCCGCGCCGGGAGAGTATTTTTTCCGCCATGGTCTGCGGGCGGACGACAGCTTCAGTCATGGCTCCATCATGCCGCACCCTTGCCTGGCCGGCGTGAGATTGACTGGATTTTGACACGAATAGTTTTCAACAGAAAAGCTGGCGGCGGGCAATTCAGCGAAGGCCACGCCGCCGGGACCGGGGAGCGCAACTGGAGAACGGCAGGGAATCCGGGGGCGCGTCAGGCACTACTCTGGTGGGCATGGTGAAGCTGGATGAAACCCCCTTGCCCGGCGTGGGCGTGCGCTACGACTTTGATGGGCGCTTTGGCAAGCGCGTGGGCGTGATCACGCACCGCGACGGGCGGCGGGAGCTGTTCGTGTCGCTGCGCGAGGACCCCGATGCCTGCGCCCAGAACATCGTGCTCGCCGAGGACGAGGCCGAGGCGGTCGCCAATCTGCTGGGGGGCAGCGCCGTGACCCGCCGTATGGCCCAGAGCATGCAAGACATTGAGGGGCTGGCCATGGACTGGCTGCCACTGGCCGACACCACTCCCTTTGATGGCAAACCGCTGGGAAGCACCATGCTGCGGACCCGCACGGGCGCGAGCATCGTGGCGATCATGCGCGGAGGCGGCGCGATTCCTGCGCCGGGACCGGAATTCATTCTGCGTGCCGGAGACACGGTGGTGGTTGTCGGGACCGCCGACGGTGTGGTCCACGCCGCCCGGCTGCTGAACGGTGAGCCGCAGCAGAAAGTGACGGGCAGGACATCCTAGATTCCTGGCCAGAGCGTTCGATTCCTTCTTCCGGAGGTCCCCCGTGCCGCTAGGGCAGCTTTTTCTGGAACTCGGCGGCGTCATCTTGCTGCTGGCCCTGGTGGGCCGCGCCGCCGGACGGCTGGGCATCACGCCCATTCCGTTGTATCTGCTCGCCGGCATCGGTCTGGGGGCAGTCATGAGCCTGGGCAACGCGCCGGAGGAATTTATCCACACCGGCGCGGAGATCGGCGCGGTGCTGCTGCTGTTCACGCTGGGGCTGGAATACACCAGTGACGAGCTGCGGCAGAACCTGCAGGCCAACCGGACCATCGGTATTGTCGACCTCGCCCTGAACTTCACGCCGGGCCTGATCGCCGGCTTCCTGCTGGGGTTTGCTCCGATGGCCGCCGTGCTGCTGGGCGGCGTGACCTACCTGACCTCCAGCGGCATCGCCAGCAAGATCCTGCGCGACCTGGGGCGGCTGGGCAACCGCGAGACCCCGACCATCCTGGCCGTGTGCGTGATCGAGGACGTGGTGATGGCCGCCTATCTGCCGGTGGTCGCCGCGCTGCTGATCGGGGGAACCCTGGTCGCCGTGGGGGTCAACCTGCTGGTCGCCCTGGCCGCCTTCGGGCTGGCCTTTTTTCTGGCCCTGAGGTACGGGCACGTCCTGAGCCGGATCATGAATGTCCCCAGCGATGAGGCATTGCTGCTGGGCGTGCTGGGGCTGGTGCTGGTGGTGGCGGGGGCCGCCGACCTGCTGAAGGTCAGCGCGGCCATCGGGGCCTTTCTGGTGGGCATCGCCCTGTCGGGCGAGGTCGCCGAGCGCGCGCGGCGTCAGATGGAGCCGCTGCGCGACCTGTTTGCCGCCGTGTTCTTCGTGTTCTTCGGGCTGCAGCTCAACCTCAGGGAAGTGCCGGACGTGCTGCTGCCCGCCGCCCTGCTGACCGTGATCACCGGGGCGACCAAGTTCGCGGTGGGCTGGATGGGCGCGGCGCGTGCAGGCGTGCAGCTGCGCGGACGGTTCCGGGCCGGAACCACGCTGATTCCGCGCGGCGAGTTCAGCATCCTGATTGCCGGGCTGGGGCTGGGACTGGCCCCCAGCCTGGGCCCGCTGGCCGCCGTCTACGTGCTGCTCACCGCCATCCTGGGTCCGGTGCTGGCACGCTTTGACGCCCAGGTCGTGACCCTGCTGGAACGTGGGGGCAAGGCCAAAGCTTCGGCTCCGGGATAGTTCCGTTCAGGCCGGGTCGCCGTCCCCTGATCAGCCGGAGGCGGCGTCGAGCAACCGGGCCGCGAGCTCGGCGGGCAGGGGCCGGGCCAGTCCGTAGCCCTGTGCCGCGTCACAGCCCATCTCCAGCAGCAGGGCGCGCTGTTCGGGCGTCTCGACCCCCTCGGCCATCACGGTCATCTCCAGGCTGTGGGCCAGCTTGACCAGCACCTGCATCAGCAGGTAGGCGCGGTCGGTCCGCGCGGTGTGGGCTCCCAGCACGCGCACAAATGAGCGGTCCACCTTCAGGCGCGTGAAGGGCAGGTTGTGCAGCATGCTCAGACTGCTGTATCCGGTACCGAAATCGTCGACGGCCACCTGCACGCCCAGCTCGCGCAGCTCACCCATGTGGCGCTGGGTCAGGGCCTCATCGCGCAGCACCATGCTCTCGGTAAGTTCCAGCATCAGGCATCCGCCAGGCAGACCGGTGTCCTGCAGCGCCCGCCGGACAACCTCCACAAAATTCGGCTGTTCAAACTGCACGGCCGACACGTTCACCGAGGTGCTGATGCCGCGTCCGGAGAAGTCCCACTTCACCGCCTGACGGCAGGCTTCCTCCAGCACCCACCGGCCGATTTCCAGAATCAGCAGGCTCTCCTCGGCCAGCGGAATGAAGCGGTCCGGAGACACCGCCCCCAGCTGGGGATGCTGCCAGCGCAGCAGCGCCTCGAACCCGATCAGCGCTCCGCTGTTCAGGCAAAACTGACCCTGATAGTGCAGGCTGAGCTGATCGGCGGCCAGTGCGCCGCGCAGCTCGCGTTCCAGTTCCCGGCGCTCGTTCTCGGCGGCGCTCAGGCGCTGTTCGTAGCGCAGCCAGCCGTTGCGGCCCGAGCGTTTGACGTGGTACATCGCCAGGTCCGCGCGCTGCTGCAGGGTCTCGGCGTTCAGACCATCGTGCGGGGCCAGGGCGTAGCCCAGCGAGGCCGAGAGCCGGTACTGCTGGCGCCCGACCCACAGCGGTTCGCGCAGCGCGGCGAGCACCTTGGCCGCCACCTGTTCCGCCTCCTCGGGCTGTGCCAGACCGCGCAGCAGCAGCGTGAACTCGTCGCCGCCCATGCGCCCCACCACATCACTGCCGCGCACCGTGGTCTGAATCCGGCGGGCCATCTCCTGCAACAGCTGATCGCCCGCCCGGTGGCCGGCCGTATCGTTGACCGCCTTGAACTGGTCAAGGTCAATGAACATCAATGCCACGCATCCTGATTCCTCCGCGCACGCGGGGTCGGCCAGGGCGTCGAGCACCTGCTGGGCCCGGGCGTGGAAGTGGGCGCGGTTGGCCAGACCGGTCAGGCTGTCGTGGGCCGCCTGATGCTCCAGGGCCCGCTGGGTGGCCTGCAGGGCCGCGTTGGCCCGGGTCAGCTCGGCGGTGCGCAGACGTTCGAGTTCCGCTTCCTGACGCATCAGTTCCATGCGGGTCTGGGCCGCCAGGGTTCCCACCCGGCGCTCGACCTCGCGCTGGTACAGCTGGCGCTCCAGATCGTGGTGGACCCGCGCCTGAACCAGGGCCCCCGGGTAGTCTCCCTGGGCCGCCAGCACCCGGGAGAGGACGCTGTGGGCCTCAATGCGCATCAGGCGCTGCTCGCCCGCCTCTCCCAGCTGCAGGCCCTCGAGCAGATGGGTTCTGGCCTCGTCCAGCTGGGCCAGGGCAAAATAAACCTGTCCCAGCGTGATGTGCAGCAGGCACAGGCTTTCGCGGTCCCCGGGCCGCCGGGCCGTGTCCAGCCCTGCCAGGGCCTGGGCCAGCGCCGCCTCGGGCGAACCGGTTTCCAGCAGGGCCAGGGCCAGAAACGCGCGGGCCGTGCATTCGAAGCGGTGCATTCCCTCGGCCACGACCACCGGCAGCAGCTCGGCAGCCCGGCGCTGAACCTCACCGAACTCGCCCAGGCGGTAATGGCACTCGATCAGGTTGGTCTGGGTGTCGCAGGCATACACCAGATGCCCGCAGGCCTGCGCCAGCTCCAGCACCTCCACGCTGATGTCCACCGACTTCTGGAATTCGCCGGCCTGGGTGTGCATCACGGCAATGTTCGCCAGCGCGCGGCAGCGGCCGATCTCGTCGGCGGCCTGCTGGGCCAGCGTCATGCTGTGAACAAAGGACTCCAGCGCCTCATCAAAACGCCCCAGACGCTGCTGGATCACGCCCAGCAGGTTCAGGCAGCGCGCCTCCGCTCCCTGCAACTGATGCTTGCGGCTGAGAATCAGGGCCTCGCGGGCCAGTTCGCCGCTGTGCCGGTAGTCGCCCTGGTAGTACGAGCAGCCGGCCAGAAGCAGGGCCGCCTGTGTCTCGGCGGCCCCGTCCTGACCCTCACGCGCCTGCGCCTGAAGGGTGGTCAGTTCCTGGCGGGCCGCGTCCGGATCGCTGAGGATCAGATTCTCCATGTGCGTCAGGCGCTCGGTCCATGGGCCAGCACCCGCATGGGGCAGATGTTGCGTCCAGTCGGTGCCCCTCACCGCGCGATCCTACCCGCACCGTTCTGACAACTTTGGCACATCCAGAAAAAGGTCATGGGGGACGGAAAAAAATGAAGCCGGGCCTTGCGGCCCCCTTCAGACCGCCAGTCCCTCGGCATGGGCGCTGACCTCGCGGGCCGCGTACTGTCCGGGCGGCAGGGTAATCAGGGACGCATTGTCCTCGAATTCGTCGACCCAGCCCATCTCGTCCAGCGCCTTTTTCCATGCGCCGATGCTCTCGTTGCGGTAGATGGCATAGGCCGCCATGCCAATTTCCGGACCGCCGCGCGCAATCACGCTCTCCACCCAGGCCCACTTGGCCGAGACGTTGCGCAGCTCGGCAGTGGTGCGCAGCTCCTTCTGGATGCGCTTGAGGCGTTTTTCAATGACCCCGACCCCCGCGAAGGGATCGGCAAAGTGGGGCGTGTGGCGCTTGGGCACAAAGGGGCTGATGCCCAGCGCGATGCGGTTGATGCCGGCGAGTTCCTTGGTAAACGAAATCAACTCGCTGATGTCATCGTCGTTTTCCGGCCCCAGGCCGATCATCATGTACACCTTGAGGCCAGAAAAGCCCAGGTCCCGGCTGATCTGCGCGGTCTTGAGCAGGTCCTCGGTGGTGATGCCCTTTTTCAGCCAGCGGCGCAGGCGTTCGCTGGGAGCATCACTCGCCACCGTGAAGGTCCGCAGGCCGCCGGCCTTGAGGATCTCGGCGAGTTCGGTGTCCACCGTGTCGGCGCGGATGGAGGACACGCCCAGCTTGACACCGCGCTGGGTGAGCGTGCGCCCCACGAACTTGGTATGCGGAAAGTCCGAGAGCGCCGCGCCCACCAGCCCCACCTTCTGGGCCCAGTCGGGAATCACGTCCAGCAGTTCCTGGCCGCCGTTGTTGCGGTTGGGGCCGTACATGGTCCGCGCCAGGCAGAAGGTGCAGGGGCGCGGGCAGCCGCGCTGGGCCTCGACCAGGAACATGTTGCTCAGCTCGCTGTGCGGGGTCACGATCTGGCTGTAGGCGGGCAGCAGCTCCTTGGGCGCTGTGGCCCAGGTCGGCTCGTGGGTGTGCCGGGCAGGCAGGAAGATGCCGGGCATTCCGTCGATCAGGTCGTAGAAGTCCTCGCGCGAGGTGGCCTCACGCAGGGCGCTGCTCACCACCGGCACAATCTGCTCGCCGTCCCCGATCACGATCACGTCGGCAAAGGGCACGAGCGGGTAGGGATTGGAGGACGTTAGCGGGCCACCAATCATCACGATGGCGTCGCTGTCGTCGCGCTGCTCCCGCAGGGGATGAATGCCGGCCACGTCCAGCGTGCGGATGATGTTGGTCAGGTCCAGCTCGAAGGACACGCTCATGGCAAACAGTTCGCAGTCGCCCGCCTCGCGGCCCGTCTCGACGGTGGGCAGCGGCTGGCCGAGCTTCTCGAAAGCGTCCACGTCGTCGGGCAGGAAGGTGCGCTCGCAGGCCACACCTTCTTCGTTGTTGAACATGCGGTAGATGACCTGATAACCCAGCGAGGCCATGCCCACGCTGTAGCGGTTGGGAAAGGCCAGCGTCACGCGGACCGGGGCGTGCTTGAACATCGTCCCGGTCTCCGCTTCCAGCAGCGGCTTGATGGTATTGCGCCAGTAACTCAAAACTCCTCCAGTCCTCTAGGGGGTGCGCCACCGGCCCCGGGAGACTGCTGCCCCAAAGAGGGTCAGCGGGAGGCCACGCACGTCACAGCCTGCCAGTGTACTGCCTTCCTGGCCGGTAACTGAAGTGGGGCTTACCAGGATTCACCGCAGGCCTACCTGCCGCCCCGCTGACTGCGTTTCGGCCCAGGTGGGCATGGCGTTCTGCGCGCCGGGCCGCGTGCAGGTCAGAGCCGCTGCCACACCGGCCCAGCGCAGCGCCTGCTCCAGGGCGTCGCCTCTTGAGAGCCGGGCCGTGAGTACGCCGCAGAAGGTATCCCCGGCTCCGGTGGTGTCCAGAACCGTGACCGGATGCGCCGGAAGCTCAAGGGTGGTGTCGCGGGTGACCGTAACGCTGCCCTTCTCCCCCAATGTTACCGTTACCGCTTGTGGCCCACGCCTCAGCAGCGCGCGCGCACGGGCCTTCAGGCTGCCCTCCTTCCCGGCAAGGGCAGCAAGCTCGTGTTCGTTGACGATCAGGTGGTCGGTCAGGCGCAGCAGGGCGGGATCGGTGCCGCGGGTGGGGGCGGCGTTGAGCAGCATCCGCAGCCCCGCCTCACGCGCCCGCTGGGCAGCGGCCAGCGTGACCTCGGGGGGCAGTTCCTGCTGCAGCATCAGGTGGCTGAAACCGTGCATCTCGGCCGGCAGATGCGCGGAACGCAAGTGGGCGTTTGCGCCGCTCGCCACGGTAATGGCGTTCTCGCCCGCCTCCGAGACCGTGATCAGGGCCAGACCGGTAGGGGCGTCCAAGGTGTGCAGGCCGGCGAGGTCCACGCCCGCCCGCGTCAGGCCCGCGAGCGCCGCCGCCCGGAAAGCGTCGTGGCCGACCGCGCCCACCAGGGCGACCCGCGCCTCCGCGAGCGCCGCCGCCACCGCGGCGTTTGCCCCCTTGCCCCCCGGCGAGGTGTGGGCGTCGCCGCCCAGGACGGTTTCTCCGGGGCCGGGAATGCGCTCGGCACGCACGGTCAGGTCAGCGTTGACGCTGCCCACCACGAGCACGCCCCCGGCGGCCATTTCCTAGACCCCCTCGGTCTCGGCCGGGTAGCGCCCACGCCACAGTGCCCAGCCCTCGTCCGGAAAGGCACGTTTGGCCTCGGGGGCAAACAACCGCGCGCCCTCGCTTTCCAGTTCGGGCAGCGGGCAGGCCACGACCTCGGTGTCCTGCATGGCCGGGTGATCGGTCCACTTGATCAGGCGGCCCGATCCTCCCCACGCGTCGTCGGTGGCCCAGACCACCCGTCCCACCCCCAGCAGGGCGCTGGCCCCGCCGCACATCAGGCACGGTTCCAGGCTGGTGTACAGCGTCAGGGTCTCCGGACTCTCCAGCTTGCCCACCTGAAAGAACACGTCCATCTCGGCGTGGGCCACGCTGGCGTGCCCGACGTGTTCGGCACTCTGGTCCTCGCCCACCCGGTTGCGGCCACGCGCGACGATCTGGCCGTCTGCGTCCACCAGAACCGCACCGATGGGCGAACTGCCCGCCGCCAGCGATTCGTGGGCCAGTGCCAGGGCCTCGCGCAGATACGGTTCGTGCCGGGCGTGGTCATGTTTGACAGCTTCAGAGGGAGCGGACGACATGCCGCCCAGTGTGGCATCTGGCCGGCAGGCGAGCGACAGGCACAGGCTTTTGTGCGCAGAGAGAACCTTGAGCCAGGGCACATCCACGGCGCAGGCGGCGTGCGGACCAGCCCCTCCAGCGGGCGACGCCTTGAAGATGAGAGGTCCTGTGGATCATAATTGAACCAAGTTCAATTCTGTGTGCTGTCTCCGTTGACCGCCTGACCACCCCCGGTCGCTCATATTTCGTCCCCCATTTCCGAGGAGTGCCATGACCCCTACCCCCATCCCCCGCCCGTGGTTGAAGTTCTACGAGGAAGGCGTGCCGCACGACTTCACGCCCAGCCGCCTGACCCTGCCCGAACTGCTGCGCGAGACCGCCGAGCGGCACCCCAATCGGGTGGCCCTGAGCTTTCTGGGCGCGAACACCACATACCGGGAGCTGTGGCACAACGTGCAGCGTCTGGCCCTGGCCCTGGAAAAGATGGGGGTGAGCCCCGGCGACCGGGTCTCGCTGATGCTGCCCAACACGCCCCAGTTCGTGGTGGGCTTTTACGGTGCGCTGCTTGCCGGAGCGGTGGTGGTGAACACCAGCCCGCTGTACGTGGCCGAGGAACTGGGGCATCAGCTGCGGGACAGTGAAAGCGAGACCCTGATCATCCTGGATTCCTTCTACCCGCGCTACGCCGCCGTGCAGGATCAGGTGCCCGTCAAGCGGGTCATCGTGACCGGCATTCAGGACGCCCTGCCGTTTCCCAAGAACCTGCTCTACCCGATCAAGGCCCGGCGCGAGGGCACCTGGGTGGACGTTCCCGACAGCAGCCATGTCGTGAAGTACAGCGACATCCTGCGCTTCCAGCCGCCCACGCCCGGCGCGTCCAAGCGCACCCCCAGAGACCTGGCCCTGCTGCAGTACACCGGCGGCACCACCGGCACCCCCAAGGGCGCGATGCTCAGCCACTGCAATCTGGTCGCCAATGCCGAGCAGGCCCGCGCATGGATGACCGACCTGAAAGACGGCCAGGAGGTCACGCTGGCCGCCATTCCCTTCTTTCACGTCTACGGCATGACGGTCGCCATGAACCTGAGCGTGCTGATCGGCGCGACCATCGTGCTCGTGCCCAACCCGCGCGACATCGGCATGGTGCTGTCGCAGATCGAGACCTCGAAAGCCACGCTGTTTCCGGGTGTGCCGACGCTGTACAACGCGATCAACAACCACGCCGATACCCCCAGGCATGACCTGACCAGCATTCGTGCGTGCATCAGCGGCAGCGCGCCCCTGCTGCTGGAAACCGCCCGCAAGTTCCGCGAGATCACGGGAGGGGCCAATCTGGTCGAGGGGTACGGTCTGACCGAGGCGAGCCCCATCACCCACACCAACCCCATCTTCGGGGAGCAGAGGAGCGGCAGCATCGGACTGCCCATGCCCGGCGTGAACGCCATCGTGATGGGCGAGGACGGACAGGTGGTCGCGCCCGGCGAGGTCGGCGAACTGTGGGTGGCCGGGCCGAACATCATGCTCGGCTACTGGCAGCGTTCCGGGGAAACGGCCCAGACCCTGCGTGAAGCCCACGGCCAGACCTGGCTGCTCACCGGCGACATGGCCATCATGGACGAAGACGGCTATTTCAGCATCGTGGACCGCAAGAAGGACCTGATCATCGCCGGCGGATACAACATCTATCCCCGCGAAGTCGAGGAAGCCCTGATGAGCCATCCCGCCGTGCTGGAAGCCGCCGCAGTGGGGCTGCCCGACCCCTACCGGGGCGAGACGGTCCACGCGGTGGTGCACCTTAAACCCGGCGCCAGCGCCACCGAGGCCGAGATCGTCGCCCACTGCCGCCAGCACCTCAGCGCCTACAAGGTGCCCCGCAGCGTCGAGTTCCGCAGCGAGGAACTTCCCAAGAGCGCCGCCATGAAGATCCTGCGCCGTCAGCTGGCCAAGGAAGCGCTGGAGGAGCGGGAAGCGCAGAAGAGCGCCTAGAGTCCCCTCCCCCGCAGCAACGCAGGAGGCCGCCTGGAACTTCCCTTTCCAGGCGGCCTCCTGCGTTGCTGGTCCCTAGCCGGCTGCCAGCGGCGCGTAGGCCATCGCCCCGGCAGTCAGTGAACTGGGCTCACGTCCGCCCCGCAGGGCCGCGGCCCCGGCCAGCGCGATCATCGCGCCGTTGTCGGTGTTCAGGCCCTTGCCGGGAAACACCACGTGCAGATCGGTGGCGGCGAAGGCTTCCCGCAGCGCCGCGTTGGCCGCCACGCCGCCGGAAACCACCACCGTGCGGCGGCCCTGGGCCTCGGCGGCGCGGCGGGTCGTCTTGACCAGCACGTGTACGGCGGCGCGCTGAAAGCTGGCGGCCAGGTCATCCGCACCTGCACCGGCCCGGTGGGCGAGCAGGGCGGCAGTCTTGAGTCCGCTGAAGCTGAAGTCAAACCCCTTCTGTCCCTGCAGCGGCTCCTTGAAGGCCACCGCGTCCGGATTGCCCCGAGCTGCCGCCTCGCTGATGGCCGGGCCGCCAGGGTAGCCCAGACCCGCCAGCCGGGCGATCTTGTCGAAGGCCTCGCCCGCCGCGTCGTCGCGGGTCGCGCCCACCAGCACGTATTCGCCCGCCTGCGGCACGTCGAACAGATGGGTGTGGCCGCCACTGACCACCAGTGCGAGATACGGCGGCTGCAGGGTGGCCTCGGAGGCCGCCGCAAAGATATGGCCCTCCAGATGATGCGACGCAAAGAACGGCACGTTCAGCGCCTGCGCCAGTCCCTTGCCGTACATCAGCCCGACGAGCAATGCCCCCACCAGACCGGGGCCAGAGGTGGCGGCCACCGCGCCAAGATCGGAAACCTGCAGCCCCGCCTCGGCCAGCGCGTCCCGCATCACCTCGTCAATGCGCTCTACATGCTCGCGGCTGGCGAGTTCAGGCATCACTCCGCCGTAGCGGGCATGGACCGTCTGTGACCAGATTCGGTTGGCCCGCACCTGCACGCTGCCGTCCAGGGACAGTTCCACGACCCCCACGCCGGTGTCGTCGCAGGAGGTGTCTATGCCCAGAATGTAGAGGGGGGAAGCCGGAGCGCTCATTGCCGGGGAGTGTAGCAGGGGTGGCCGCCAGGAAAGGCGGCGGGGAGCGGCGTCCGCAGGCCACGCCTCGGAGCATCTGCGGCGCTGCGGCCAGGTGCTGCGGCCTGCGGCACGGCCAGAAAAGACGCCCAGCAGGCGGAGAACCACCGCCACCTGCGCCATTCTCCCCGCCTGCCTCCCACCTGCACTATCCTGCCCCGGATGGCCCCGTGCGATTCCTCCCCCATCATCGTGACGCCCGACGGCTCGCGCACGGCCCACAGCGCCCGTTTTGGCGAGACCTACGGCTCGCGGCACGGCGCGTTCTCGCAGGCCCGGCACGTGTTTGTGGAGGGCACGCGCACCCAGCAGCACCCGGCGCCGCGCGTGCTGGAGATCGGTTTTGGCCTGGGCGTCAATTTCCGGGCCACCCTGGCGGACGCCGCGACACGCGGCGCGGCGCTGGAGTATGTGGCCTACGAGTTCGACCCGGCCCCTGCCCCCCTGCTGCGCGAGGTCGCGGCGGGCGAGGCGGGCTCGGACCATCCGCTGTGGCAGGCACTGTTGCAGAACTGGCCGCATACCCCCCTCCAGTTGGAGAGCGGGAATGTTCGCCTGACCGTTCACTTTGCCGACGTGCTGGAGGCCACCTTGCCGCAGGGCTGGGCCACCGGTCTGTATCTGGACGGCTTCTCCCCCACCCGCAATCCGGAGGTCTGGACGCCCCCCTTCGCCGCGCGGCTGGCACAGGCCCTCGCGCCGGGGGGAGTGCTCGCCACCTACAGCGCCGCCGGGCACGTTCGCCGCGCCCTGGAAGCGGCGGGACTGCAGGTTGAGCGCCGGCCCGGAGCCCCCGGCAAACGCGAGTGCCTGCGGGCCGTGCGGGCACCGGACCAGCTCCGTGAACCGTGAGGGGCAGCCGGTGGACCTGAGCGGTGGCCTACCTCAGGTGGCCCGGCCATGACCACGGCCCTGATCATTGGAGGGGGCATCGCCGGGGCATCCGCCGCGTATTTTCTGGCAAACCGGGGCGTGGAGGTCACGGTGGTCGATGCGGGCCGGCACGCAGCCAGCCACGTCCCGTCGGCGCTGATCAACCCGGTACGTGGACAGTCGGGCGGAGTCGACGCGCGGGCGCTGGCCGGCATGGCCCTGACCTGGACGCTAGTTCAGGACCTGCAGAACGCTGGTTTTGCAGTTCCACACGGCCAAGGCGGCGTTCTGCGCCCCCTGCCCGACGACCGGACGCGGGAGCGCTTCGGGCGCAACCTTCCGCCCGACCTGGAGCGGCGCTGGCTGGCACCTGAGGAGTCCCCTGTTCCGCTGTCTCCCGGCTGGGCCCACGCCCTGTGGCTGCCGCAGGGGGGCTGGCTGGACGGCGCGGCCTTTACGCGGGCGCTGCTCGCGGCCTCGGGCGCCATGGTGGTCCGGGAACAGGCGGCCGGCTGGACCGCACACACCGTCACGCTGCAGGCGTCCCCCACATCACCGGCCCGGTCCCTCACGGCCCACGCCGTCCTCCACTGCGGCGGCTCCCTGGGAGCCACGCTGGCGCGGGAGACAGGAACCCACCGCATGGGCACCCTGCTCACGCTGGACCGCGCGGCGACCCACGTGCCCGTCAGCTTCGGGGCCTATCTGGCACCGTCCGCAGTGGGAGGAGTGCTGGGCGCGACGTTCGAGGCTCCTGCTCCAACGTGGACCGAGCCGGGCCTGCCGCTGGCCTCGCTGGGCTGGCTGCTGGGCAAGGGCGAGGCGCTTACCGATCTCGGTGGCGTGAACGTCACCGGGCGCTGGACCGGGTCGCGCCTGTCCGGATTGCGGGTCGGCCGGGAATCAGACGGCGTGTGGCGCCTGAGCGGTCTGGGCAGCAAGGGGTTCCTGCTGGGGCCCCTGCTGGCGCGGGATCTGGCCACGCAGGTGGCCGCAGCGCAGGAGACGGCCCCGTCACCCTGACCCGGCTGCCGCGCCCCTCACCCCCCGCGTCCGTCAGCGTCACACGCCCGGTGACGGCCCGGCAGACAGCGGCCTGAACTACACTGTTCCGGATATGGCGACTTACCGCATCTGTTTGATTGAAGGGGACGGCATCGGCCACGAGGTTATCCCCGCCGCCCGCCGCGTGCTGGACGCTGCCGGCTTCGACGCCGAGTACGTTCACGCCGAGGCCGGCTACGAGTACTTCCTCGATCACGGCACCAGCACTCCCCAGGCCACCTACGACGCCGTGGAGAACACCCACGCGACCCTGTTCGGCGCGGCCACCAGCCCCAGCGGCGAGAAACCCGCCGGGTTCTCCGGCGCGATTCGCCACCTGCGCCAGAAGTACGGCCTGTACGCCAACGTGCGCCCCACCAAGACCCGTCCGGTGCCCGGCGCCTACGAGAACGTGGATCTGGTCATCGTGCGCGAGAACACCCAGGGCCTGTACGTGGAGCAGGAGCGGCGTTACGGCGACACGGCCATCGCGGATACCGTGATCACCAAGGATGCCAGCGAGCGCATCGGCAAGTTCGCCGCCGACCTTGCCATGAAGCGCAACAAACGGCTCACGGTGGTCCACAAGGCCAACGTGCTGCCCGTGACCCAGGGGCTGTTCCTGAACACCATCTTGGACCATACCCGGACCGTGGAAGGCCTCAACACCTCCACCATGATCGTAGACAACGCGGCCATGCAGCTTGTCCGCAACCCCCGCCAGTTCGATGTGATGGTCATGACCAACATGTTTGGCGACATCCTCTCGGACCTCGCGGCCGGTCTGGTGGGCGGCCTGGGAATTGCCGCCAGCGGCAACGTGGGCGACAAGTTCGGCATCTTTGAATCGGTACACGGCAGCGCGCCCGACATCGCCGGACAGGGCGTGAGCAACCCCACCGCCACCATCCTGGCCGCCGTGCTGATGCTCGACCACCTCGGCGACCATGAAACGGCCCAGCGCATCGACAACGCTGTGAACAAGGTCCTGACCGAAGGCCCGCGCACCCGCGACCTGGGCGGCACCGCCGGCACCAAGGAATTCACTGACGCCGTGATCGCCGCGCTGTAAATCACAGCCAGCCGAAAAAGCAGAGATCAAGGAGTGGCCTCCAGCTGGGGACCACTCCTTGATCTCTGTACGCTTATCCCAGCGCGCCCTCGAAGTCTCCCAGCAGGTCCCCGATGTCCTCGATGCCCACGCTGATGCGCAGCAGGCCCGGGGTGATGCCCAGGCGGCGGCGCTCGGCTTCCGGCAGGGCGCGGTGCGAGGTTCCCCACGGCCACGACAGGGTGGTGATCACATCGGCCAAGCTGGGAGCCAGCGGAATCCGGCCCGCCAGCGCCTTGACGAAGGCCGGGGCGTCCTCGATGTCGGCTGCCAGCATCCCGCCGAAGCCGTTGGGGTACAGGTCCTGCGCCAGATGAAACTGCGGGTGGTCCGAGAGGCCGGGGTGATAGACGGCCTTGACCCGGGGGTGGTTCACCAGCACGTCGGCGACTGCCTGCGCGTTGCCGCTGTGCGCCCGCATTCGCAGGCCCAGGGTCTTGAGGCCCTGCATGGTCATCCATGCATCGAAGGCGCTGATGGTGCCGCCCAGACGCAGCAGCCGGGTCCGGGCGAGCGCCACGAGGTCTGCACGGGCGCACAGCACGCCACCGAAGGCGGTGCTGTGGCCGCTGAGGTACTTGCTGACGCTGTGGGTCACGAGGTCCGCGCCGTGCAGGGCCGGACGGAACACGGCGGGACTGGCGAAGGTGTTGTCCACGCTCAGCAGTGCGCCGCGTTCATGCGCCAGCCGCGCCAGGGCGGGCACGTCCGGCACGGTGAGCAGAGGATTGGTCAGGCTCTCGACGTGCACGACCCGGGTGTTGTCCCGGAAAGCGGCCTCGACCTCACCCAGGTCGCAGGCGTCCACGAAGGAAACCTCGATGCCCAGCCGCGGAAATTCCTCGGCGAGCAGGGCGTAGGTCACGCCGTATACCCGGGCATCGGTGATGATGTGGTCCCCTGCCTTGAGCACCCCCAGCAACGCCGCGCTGATGGCCGCCATTCCGCTGCCGGCCACCAGCGCGGCCTCGGTGCCTTCCAGCACTGCCAGCGCCCGCTCCAGGGTCGAGGCGTTGGGCGTGCCGTTGCGGTAGTAGAAGGCGGCGGGTGCCTCGCCGCTCATGGCCCCGTCCAGCGTCTCCAGGTCCGGGAAGGCGTAGACAGTGGACTGGTAGATCGGCTCGACGAGCGGCACAGAGGAATTGGGCCGGGCTTCCTCGCCTGCGCGGGCCGCCAGGGTGGTCAGGTCATAGGTGGAATTCACCCGCCCAGGCTAGCGTTTTGGTGGGGCGTGTGAGCGCGGCTGGGCAGGTGTACCCGGTCGCTCCTGGCGGACAGTCCTGTGATCCGGGAGCAGAAGGGGCTGGAGGCCTACTCCTCGCCCGCCCACAAGCCTTGCCGCTTCAGGGCAGCGACCAGACGGGGCTCACGGGCCTCCATGCTGCCGTCCTGCGCAAAATACGAGCGCATCAGCCGCGCCCAGTCTGCGGGTTGCCCCGCACGGGCGGCGATGGGATTCATAATCTCGGTGGCCTCGCGCAGTTCCTCCGGGGTGGCGTCGTGGTAGGTGTCGGTATGGATCACCAGCGGACGCGGCACGCGCGGACGGTGCGGCGGCTGCTCGGCGGGCTGCCCGATGGTCAGGGCCGCGAACGGCAACACACCCTGCGGCAACTTCAGCAGGTCAATCAGGCCGTCCAGGCCGTTCATGACCCCACCGATCCAGCAGCCCTGGTAGCCCAGCATCTCGGCGGCGGTCAGCAGGTTGGTGCCCGCCATCACCGCGTCCCCGATGCCGAAATGCACCGCGATGGCCGGCCAATGCCCGGGCGTGTGGCCGGCGACCTCCAGCACGCGGCTGACCCGGCGCACGTCAGCACAGACCACGAAGGCCTCTGAGGCCGTGACGATGTGCGCGTTGGTGGTCAGCGCGGCCACCTCGGCCCGCACCTCCGGGCGCCACAGCCGGATCAGAGAGTACAGCTGCGCGGTGGCGTCGGTGGGAGCACGCTGCGCGGCGTGCAGGATGGTTTGCAGATGGTCGGCGGGCAGCGGCAGCGGGGAGCCGTCCTCCGCCGTCACGTACTTGCGGACGGTTCGGTGCGCGTCGTAAAAGGCCGTGACCTGTTCGGCACTCTGGGCACGGGTGGGCAGTGTGGAAGGCATGGCGGGCAGGATACCCAGAACCCACCTTATAAAAGCGCTGACGGGCCTCCAATTGGGCGCCGGACCACGCCCCCACCTCAGCCCAGCGCCCGCCAGCCCAGCGCCAGCACGGCCACTCCCGCCATCCCCATCACGATCAGCGCCTGCCGGCGGGTCTTTTTCAGGTACAGCAGGATGCCAATGCCCGTGACCGCTACCAGCGTCAGAACGGCGCCGCTCAGGTCAATCAACCACTTCCAGGCCCCGCCCGCGTCGCGGCCCCGGTGCAGGTCGTTGAGCACCGCCACTCCACCCTGCGCGAGCACGGTCGTGGTGTAGTTGCCGGTGGCCGTATCGATAAAGGTGTCGGCGCTGTAGCCGGGCCCGAGAAACGAGATGCTGGCCTCGCCGCCGTCCACCCGGGTCTCCCCGGCCCGGCCCTTGAGGCCCTGCTCGGCGCGCAGGTCCTCGGCCACCGTCAGCCAGTCCACCTTGCCGTTCGTGATCCAGCCCGCTGGCAGGGTGCCGGTGACCTCACGCCGGACCTCTGTGGTGCCAAAGGCCCAGTCGGGGTGGTTGAGGGTGATGCCGGTCAGGGCAAAGAACAGCACCACGAGCAGGCTGATCATGGAGGTGTAGGTGTGCAACCAGCGCAACCACACATGACTGCGCGCCTTCAGGGTGCGGGGCCGGGCCGCGGGCCGTCCGGTCCCGGCCGCCTCAGGCTTTGCCGAAAGCGACACTGGCGGCCTCGATGTCGTTGTCCGTGGTCAGGTTCTTCTTGAAGGCCGCCGTTCCCAGCGTGACCTTCTCGCGCACCAGGCTGTACGGGCCGTGCTCACGCGCCGTCTCGATGCACACGTAGTAGTCGCCCTGCTCGGACAGTTTGCCCGCATCGGTCTTGCCGTCCCACTTCACGGCGTAGGTGCCGGGATTGCGGGTGGCACTGCTCACGGTGTCCAGCAGGTCGGCGTTCTGCCGGCTCCAGCGGCGCAGTTCGGCCAGCCAGCGCGGGTTCAGACGGTTTTGCTGCACCCACACGCTCAGGTTGCGCACGGTCTTGCCGGACTCGTCCTCGATCCACACCGCCACGAAGGGCCGCTTGATGCGGCCCGTGGCCTGGGTGGCCACCATGAAGGTCACGTCGAGGCGCATGCCCGAGGTCCAGGGCTTGCTGGTGGCGGCGCCGGCAAAACCGCCGGGAAGCCGCGAGAGGGTTAGCGCAGCGGCGGCGGCAGACATCCTGCGCAGAAAGGTGCGGCGGCTCTGGGTGGTATTGGGGGTCATGCTGGACACTCCTTGGGTGAGGGTAGAGCGCTTCGGTTGGGGCCACGTTGAAATGCTGTAGTTCGGGGAAATTCAGGGGGGGTGCGGCCAGTGCCGGCTGCTGTGGCGCGTGCCGTCACGGGAGACGATCAGGGCGGCGCAGCCCGGGATGTCCTCAGCGAGGCCCAGCCCCGCGCCCGGCCCCAGCACGCTCAGGGCCGTGGCGAGGGCGTCGGCGGTGGCACAGTCGGGGGCCGTGACAGTCACGCCGGAAACGTCCTGCACCGGCCGGCCATCCCGGGGATCCAGCAGGTGCGGGCGCCACACGCCGCCCACCATCCGCCCCCGGTGGGCTCCGCCGCTGCTCGCGAGCGCTCCGTCGCGGACATGCACGCGGGTGAGCGGCGGAGCATCGTCACGGGCGGTGAAAGGATCGGCCACCGCCACATTCAGCCCCCGGCCCCCCAGGGTCCGCAGGTCGCCGCCCGCATTCACGAGCACCGCCTCCACCCCCGGCGAGGCGTGCGCGGCCCCGGCCATCCGGTCCACGATGAAGCCCTTGGCCAGGGCGCTCAGCCCGAGCGGATAGGCGGCGTGCAGGGTGGCCGTGCCGTCGCCGTGCAACGTCCAGGGAGCGGCCCTCAGCTGTCCGGCCACCTCCGCCCGTTCTGCAGCGTCCGGCTCCCGGCCTTGATTGGCGGCCCGCTGCCACAGGCCCCCCAGGGCGTCGGCCCCGGGATGAAAGGCTCCGCCGGTTCGCACGCGCCAGCCGTCGGCAAGGGTCAGCACGGCCCTGAGTTCTGCGCTGAGCGGCGCGCACTCGCCCGGCCGGGTCAGCCAGCGCGACAGCTCGCTGTGGGGGTCAAAGCGGTTGAGGACGGCGCTCAGCCGCTCCAGCTCGCTCAGCGCGGTGCCCTCGGCGGATTCGGCCAGCCGGCGCGTGCGGGCGACGATCTGAAGCTCCACCTCGGTGCCCAGCAAACGCTGGTACACGCTGCGCAGCCGGTAGGGGGGCTGAAGGGCACGCAGCAGAGGGAACAGGAGGCCGGACATGGCCGCCATTCTGGAAAAGGTCGGTGAAGATTTGTCGCAGGCCAGATCCGCCTTTGCCCCACCCTGTCGTCAGGGGACTCATCACATGGAGCTGCAGTGCCCGGGACCTTACCGGGCAACGGGTGGTTCAGGTCAGCGAGGCTGCCCCCTGCCCGGCCGGGCCTGCTTAACCGCGTACAGCCGCTCGTCTGCCCGTTTGGCCAGGGCCGGGGCAGACGTGCCGTCCACCGGGAAGCCCGCCACCCCGGCGCTTGCCCCGGCGGTCTCGAAACCGGAAGCCCGGGTCAGCGTCACCGCCTGCTGCACCCGGCGCAGAAAGTCCTCCGGAGTTCCGGTGCTGTCGAGCAACAGGGCGTACTCGTCACCGCCCAGACGGTAAATGCGGTCTGTATTCCGGAACGACTGACGCAGCGCCTGCGCGAAGGCCCGCAGCAGGGCGTCCCCCCGATCGTGTCCCTGGGTGTCGTTGAAGTGCTTGAGGCCGTCAAGGTCGATCATGACCACCGTCAGCGGGGCGCCGTCCCGCCGCGCCGCCGCCACCGCCTCCTGAAGTTCGGCCTCGAAGGCGCGCCGGTTGCCCAGGGTGGTCAGGGCGTCGGTCAGGGCGGCCGTCTCCAGTTCGCGTAGATGCGCCTGACGTTCCAGCGCGACGTTCACGCTGCGCGCCGCCGCCTCGAACAGCGCGCGGTCGTGGTCGTGCCACGGCTGCCGGTCCATGCGCATGGCGCTGAGCAGCAGGCTCTGGTGGCCTACCCGGGACAGGGGCACCCACGCGGCGGCGCGCACGCCGTGCTGAATCAGGCTGTCGTTCGCGCCGGGTGCGGCGGCATAGTCCTCGACATACAGGGCTTCGTGGCGGTCGAGGACCTGCCACAGAATGCCCTCGCCGCGCACCAAACCTCCCGTCACGCGGGCAGTGAAGGCCCGGCTGACCCGCGGGCCGCTGTGGGAGGTGAGCACGCGGGCCTGGTCGCCCTCGGCCACCACCAGGGCCAGCCAGTCCACCCCGCTGGCGCGCGCCACGATGGCTCCGGCGCGGGACGCCACCGTTTCCACCATGTCGTCGGTCTCAATCAGCTGCGAGATGTCCACCAGGGCGCGGGCGTACTCGGCAGCCCGGCGCAGATCCTCGAGCAGCGCCACGCGTTCCCACGCGGCGCACAGCGCCTCTGCCGCCGCCTCGAGCAGGGTGCGCTGACGGGCGGTCCACGACAGGACCAGCCCCCCGCGGGCCGCGATCAGCAGGACCTCTCCTCGCTGCGGCTTGCGCGGCAGCGGCACGAGTGCCACCCCCGTGACACCCTGCGCGGCGAGCAGCGGCTGATCGGTCTGTTCCAGGTACTGTGGGCCCTGCCGGACCGCACGCCACAGCGTCTGGGCCCGCAGCCCGTCGCCCCCAGTCAGGCGGGCGCGGACTTCACCGGGAACCGGCCCGTGCAGCCCCAGCAGGTGGGAGCGGGCGTGCTGCAACTGGATCAGGGCCAGCCAGCCCACTTCCAGGGCCGGGGCCAGCACCGCGAAGGTCTGGGCCGTGAGTTCGTCCATGGTCTGGGCCTGCCCCAGCCGGCGCGTCAGCTCGGCCAGCGTAAGCGCGTCGCGCCGCGCCTGATCCGCCGTCTGGGCGAGCACCGTCAGCTCGGCGGACTGCATCTCGATCTCCTGGCGGGCCTGGACCTGCTCGGTCACGTCGCGCACGATCGCGATGCCGAACTGAACGCCCCCCGCACCCTCCTCATCCGGCACCGGAAAGGTCTGGACGGCGTAGCTGCGCCCAAAAAAAGTCAGTTCCCGCTCGGAACGCTGACCGGCCAAGGCCGCGAGGTGGTCGGGCACCACCACGGCATTGATCTCCGGCGGAAAGATCTCGCCGGGCTGCCGGCCCTCGACCGTCTCGCGGCTCAGCCCCACGTCGGCCAGGCCCTCGCCGCCGGCAATCAGGTAGCGCAGATCCCGGTCAAAGAGCACCACCGCGCCGTCCGGAAAGTTGGCCGCCAGCGCCGCGTAGCGCGCCTCGCGGCCGCGCAGTTCGCGCTCGGTCTGCTCATGGGCACTCAGGTCGGTGATGACCGTGACCCGGCCCTCCTCGGCATTCGACCCCAGTGGGGCGGTGCTGATCTGTACCGGCAGTTCGCTGCCGTCGGCACGCCGCAGGGCACTCCGGCCCTCCACAGAAGTCTGCGGGGCAGCGCCAGCCCCGGGCAGGCCGGCTTCCGGGGGCTCCGGTGCGTGGCCGGTGAGGTCGGGCAGACCCAGGCCCAGCACCTTCTCGGCCCCCTCGCCCAGCATGCGGGCGAGCGCCGGGTTGATATGGGTCACCCGGCCGTCGCGCCCCGTCACCGCCAGTCCCTGGCCCATGCTCTGCACGATGGTGCGGGCAAAATCACGCTCGCGGGCCAAGCCGCTGAGCAGCGAACGGTTGCGCCGTTCCAGTGGGCGCACGATCACGCCGCCGACCAGGGCCAGCAGGCTCAGCACGACGGCCACCCGCAACCACGCCAGCATGTTCAGCCGGGCCATGTAGCCCTCGCTGCGGCGCTCGGCCCGCTTGACCGCCTCCTCCAGGCTGACGAGCAGCTGGCCGCGCGCCTGGGTCTGCAGCAACGTCAGGTCGGGACTGCCACTGCGGAGGGTCGCCGGCGGCGCACCGATCACCCGCTGCGCCGTTGCCACGAACGCCGCCACCTGCGTGTTCAGCTCGCCCGCATACAGCCGGTCCACCTCCCAGGCGTCGCGCGAACGGTACAGGCCCGAGGCCGGGTCCTTGAGGCGCTCGTGGCTCTGCACAAACCGGCTCAGGCTGATTCGCAGATCGGCGCGCAGTCTGGCGGCCTCGGCGGGCGTGGCGCTCGGCAACGCCGCCGCGTCCCAGGCGATGCGCTGCGAGAGCATGCGCTGACGTCCGGTCAGGTTGACGAGCGCCGCGTCCTCGCGCGAGGCTCCGAGCTGGGCACTCAGCAGGGCATTGGAAGCGATGCTCAGCGCTCCGAGCACGAGCAGCGGCAGCATGTAGGCGCGGCGCAGGGAAAAATTCCGTCGCCGGGGCGTGGGTCCGGCGACAGGCAGGCCATCAAGCATGCACGCACTCTAGCCGTTCATTTCTCACTCCAAACTTTCAACCCCGCAGATTACCGGATGAATGTCCCTGCGAGTGGGGCGGCACCTTACCCCGGCTGGCTGCCTGCCACATAGAAGATCAGACCGATCAGCACCAGATCGAAGGCCCAGGCTGCGGGCCGCCGCAGCCGTTCGTCGCGGCGGGACCGCAGAAATTGCAGGCCCAGGCGCAGCAGCAGCAGTCCAGCGATCACATACGGGTTGGGCGGCGCGCCACCGGTCAGCAGCGGTGCCAGCAGAAGCGCCGCAAGCACCCCTAGCAGCGCGAAGCTGGCGACAGTCAGGGGATCGGGCGTGGGGCGCGGGCCCGGCGCCGGATCGCCGCCTGGATCAGTCACCGCTCACTCCTCGGAAGACTCTGCGGGCTTCTTCTTGGCGCGGCTGGCACGCGGTTTCTTGGCGGGCGCTGCCGCCTCTGGATTTTCAGAGGTGGGCATGGATTCAGGACCAGCGGCCTTCGGAGCCTTGCTGCGGGTGCTTCTGGGTTTGCCCGACTTGGCGGCGGGGACCACTTCATCGTCCGCTGGGGCGTGCGGCTCGGCCGGCGACCTGGTCTTCCGGGCCCGACTGGCGCGCGCCGTCACCGTGCGGGCAGACTCCAGTTCCACCGGATCGGTCAGCGGCGCGGCCTGTGGCGTCTGAACCTCGCCCGGGGCGACATCCCCGCTGTCTGCCTGGGCCACGGCAGCACCCTGAGTGTCGTTTTGCCGCGCAGAATTCCCTGCGTCATTCCACTTCGTGGAGGATTCGCCGGAGGCCGCGTCAGTGGACGAGGAACCGGACGGTGAGGACTCTGGCTGAGGCGGCGTGTCATCGGTCCCCTCCGCTCCATTTCCGGTCAGCTCCCCCGCCCCCTGGAAGGACACCGGTTCCAGCACAAGCACGCTGTTGGGAGGCAGGTTCAGGCGCAGGTGATGGGTCTGGCCGTTCCAGCCCTCGTCCTTGGCACTCAGGTCGGGCTGCTGGGTGCCGAAGCCGCCGTACTCGCCGTCGTCGGTGGACAGCAGCAGCCGGTAGTCGCCGCCCTGGGGCACGCCCATCGGATACATCTCGCGGTACACCGGGGTCAGGTTGGCCACCACCACGCTCCAGCTTCCCCCATCCGGATCGCGGCGCAGGTAGGCGTATACGCTGTTGTCGGCGTCATCGGCGCTGAGCCACAGCATGCCATCCTCACGGGTGTCGGCGACGTGCCAGTCGGAACGCTGGGTGTACAGCTCATTCAGGCGGCGCGTCAGATTCATCACGCCGCGGTGGTCGGGCTGGTCGGCCATGTACCAGGGCAATTCCTGATCGTGGTTCCACTCGGTGGACTGGGCAAAATCCTGGCCCATAAAGAGGAGCTTCTTGCCCGGGGTGCTCCACATCATCGCCAGGAAGGCGCGGTACTGGGCACGCTGGGCATACCACTCGCCGGGCATCTTCATGACCATGCTCTTCTTGAGGTGGACCACCTCGTCGTGGCTGATCGCCAGCACAAAGTTCTCGCTGGTGCGGTACACGTTGAAGAAGGTCAGGGCGTGGTGGTGGTGCCGGCGCCACAGCGGATCTTCCTCGAAATACCGCAGGTTGTCGTTCATCCAGCCCATGGCCCATTTGTAATCGAAGCCCAGGCCAAAGGGAGCGGGCGTGGTGACTCCGGAAAACGACGTGCTTTCCTCGGCAATCATCATCACGCCGGGGGCCATGTGGTGCGCGACCTCGTTCAGACGCTTGAGGAAGGCGATGGCCTCCAGATTCTCACGCCCACCGTGGATGTTGGGCACCCACTCGGTGCGCGAGAAATCCAGATACAGCATGGAGGCCACGGCGTCCACCCGCAGGCCGTCGATGTGAAAGTCCTGCAGCCACTTCATGGCGCTGCCGATCAGGAACATCACGACCTCATTGCGGCCGTAATCGAAGATGTAGGTGTTCCAGTCGTGGTGGAATCCCTTGCGCGGGTCGGCGTACTCGAACAGCGGCGCGCCGTCGAAGCGGGCCAGTCCGGCCGGATCGGTGGGGAAATGCCCCGGCACCCAGTCCAGCAAGACCCCCAGGCCGCGCCCGTGCAGGTGGTCCACGAGGTATTTGAAGTCTTCCGGGTTGCCCATGCGGCTGGTGGGCGCGTAATACCCGGTCACCTGATAGCCCCACGAACCATCGAAGGGATGTTCCATCACGCCCAGCAGCTCGACGTGGGTGTAGCCCATGTACTCCAGATAGTCACCCAGGCGGTGCGCGAGATCACGGTAGTTCAGGAACCAGCCGTCGTCCCGTTTGGCCCAGCTGGGCGCATGACATTCGTAGATGCTCACCGGGCGGTCAAAACCTGCCGTGCGCGACTGCATCCAGTCCTGGTCGTGCCACTCGTAGTGCTGCCCCCACACGATGCTGCCGGTGGCTGGCCGGGTCTCGAAATAGCTGCCGTAGGGGTCCATCTTGTCCTCGGTCTGACCCTGCGGCCCGGTGATGCGGAATTTGTAGCGCTGACCGTGCCGCGCCGAGGGCACGAACACGCCCCAGAACCCGAAATCCAGCCGGTCCATAGCGTTGTCGAACCCGTTCCAGCCGTTGAAGTCCCCCACCACACTGACGTGGGTGGCGTTGGGGGCCCAGACGGCAAAGCGCACCCCCTCCACACCGTTTTCGGTAACAGGATGGGCGCCCAGCAGATGATCGGGCCGCACCAGGTCGGCCGTCACCAGCTTCTGTAGATGGTCGTGGTCCAGCGGGAGCGGGAAAGTCATGAGGCGAGTGTAACGGGGAGCGGTCCGCCGGCAAGGGGTTTCGTGCAGATAACGAAAAGCGGCGGGACATGAAATACGTCACAGACAGCCGGAAAGACTGTCTGTGACGTGTTCCGGAAGGGTTCTAGCTCAAATCTTCACGATCCAGCCCTCCGGGGCCTCGACGTCCCCGTACTGGATGCCCACCAGTTCGTCGTACAGGCGGCGGGTCACGGGGCCGGCCTCGGTCTCGCTGTAGAAGACGTGAAACTCGTCGCCGTACTGAATGCCGCCGATGGGCGTGATGACGGCGGCGGTGCCGCACGCGCCCGCCTCGGTGTACCCGTCGAGGCGGTCAATGTACACGTCGCCCTCCTCCACCGGCATATTCAGGCGGTGCTCAGCGAGGTACAGCAGGCTGTACTTGGTGATGCTCGCGAGGATGCTCGGCGACCGGGGGGTCACGAAGCGGCCGTCGCGGGTGACCGCGTAGAAGTTGGCAGCGCCGACCTCCTCGATCTTGGTGTGTGTCTCGGGGTCCAGGTAGATCGCGTCGGCGAAGTGACGGCCCTCAATCACGGTCTGCTTGGCCTGCTGTCCCGGCATCAGGCTGGCCGCGTAGTTCCCGCCCACCTTGGCCGCTCCGGTCCCGTTGGGTGCAGCGCGGTCATAGTCCGAGACGATGAAGTTCTGGGGTGTCAGGCCGCCCTTGAAGTAGGGGCCGACCGGCAGGCAAAACACGCCGAACAGGAACTCGGGGGCGCTGCGCACCCCGATGTTGTCCCCCACGCCGATCACGTAGGGCCGGATGTACAGCGAGCCGCCGGTGCCGTAGGGCGGGATAAAGCGCTCGTTGGCCTGAACCACCTGCTTGACCGCCCCGATGAACTGCTCGTCCGAGATTTCGGGCATCAGCAGGCGGCGGCAGCTGCGGCGCATGCGTGCGGCGTTCTGGTCCGGGCGGAAAATGTGGATGGACCCATCTTTGGTGCGGTAGGCCTTGAGGCCCTCGAAGCACTGTTGGCCGTAGTGCAGCGCCGTGCTGCCCTCGGAGATGTGCAGCACATTGTCCTCGGTCAGCGTTCCGGCGTCCCAGGCACCGTCCTTCCAGCGCGACAGGTAACGCAGATCGGTGCGGATGTAGCTGAAACCCAGGGTGGACCAGTCGATGTCGACCGGAGTGGTGGGGGTGGTGGTCATGCCCTGATTGTGGCGCAAATGGCGCAGGGCATCAGCAGACAGCGTGGCCACCATCCGGGGATGCAGAACACTTCACCTGCGTCCCCCCAGCCCTCAGCCCGCCAGCACGTTCCTGCGGAAGCGTTCCAGCAGCGCCAAGCCCACCGCACCGCTCTTTTCCGGGTGGAACTGTGTGGCGTGCAGGTTGTTCACGCTGAAGGCGGCCCAGAACGGCACGCCGTACTCGCCCAGCGCACCGTCCTGCACCACCACGTCGGCAGGCACGTAATACGAGTGGACGAAGTAGGCGTAGGCCGGGCCACTCAATCCGCGCAGCAGCGGCGAGTCGCCCACCGGTTCCAGCGCGTTCCAGCCCATCTGCGGCACCTTATGCCCCGGCGAGACCTCAAACCTGCGGACCGTACCGGGCACCAGATCCAGCCCCGGGACGTCCGGCGCCTCCTCGGAGGCCGAGAGCAGCATCTGCATCCCCACGCAGATACCCAGCAGGGGCACGCCGCCGCGCGCCGCCTGCGTGACCGGACCGTGAAACCCGCTGGAATCGAAGGCCTCCATCACCTGCCGGAAATGGCCCTGCCCCGGCACCACCAATGCGGAGGCGTGCTCCACATCGGCCGGATCGGCGGAGACCCGCACCGCCATCCCGGCGCGTTCCAGCGCTTTGGCCGCGCTGCGGACATTGCCCGCCCCGTAGTCGAGCAGCAGCACTTCGGCCGGCTTCACAGGCTTCCCTTGGTGCTTGGCATCTCGGCGGAGGTCACGGCCACCGCGTCGCGCAGGGCGCGGGCCAGCGCCTTAACCACGGCCTCGATGACGTGGTGGGCCTCGCGTCCGGCCAGCAGCCGCACATGCAGGGTCACGCCGCCGTGGTTGCAAAAGCCCCGCAGAAACTCGCGCAGGTGGTAGTGGGTCATGCCCCCCGCCTCGCCCCAGACCTCCAGCCGCTCCGGCTCAAAGGCCAAGTGGGCCCGGCCCGAGAGGTCCACGACCACGTGCGCCAGGGTCTCGTCCATGGGCACGAAGGCGCTGCCGTAGCGCTCGATGCCCTTGCGGTCGCCCAGCGCCTGGGCCAGCGCCTGTCCCAGCGTGATCCCGGTGTCCTCAATCAGGTGGTGCGGCTCGATGTGCAGGTCGCCGGTCGCCCGCACGCTGAGGCCCAGACGGCTGTGCCGGGCCAGGGCGTCGAGCATGTGGTCAAAGAAGCCGTGGCCGCTGTGCGGAGCGTCATGGGCAGACGAATCGAGATCGAGACGAACCGTGATGTCGGTCTCGGCGGTGGTACGGGTCAGGGTGGCCGTGCGGCTCATGGCCCGAGTGTAGAGGCTCAGGCGTGAACCGTTGAACAGCCGCCCGGCGCTTTTATGTCCACCTGTCCAGAACACCCGCCGCATCCCTGGCCCCCACCCCGCCCGGAGGACGCCCCAGCCTGCATGACCGCGCCCCGGCACTTCATCAGATTTCCCTCAAAACGGGCTCCATTCTGTCTTGACCATAATTCTATTCTGTTATATACTAATTACATGAAGCTCAGCGATGTTCAGAAACGACTTCAAGCCCCGTTTCCGTCCCATCTGGTGGGCTGGAAACCCCAGAGCTTCACCAAGGACCGCAGCCGCGCATTGATGCTGTCCTACGTGGATGCCCGCGCCGTGCAGGACCGGCTGGACGCCATCTGTCCGGACGCCTGGAGCTTTGAGATTGAGGTGGTAACCGGGGCCGCCATGCCCACCGTCAAGGGCCGCCTGACCGTGCTGGGCGTGACCCGCGAGGACATCGGTGAGGCCGGAGACGGTGCGCTGGCCACCCTCAAGGCCGCCTCCTCCGACGCCCTGAAGCGCTGCGCCGTGCAGTTCGGCATTGGCCGCTACCTGTATGACCTGCCCAAACAGTGGGTGGACTGGAACGACGCCCGGCACGAGCCGGTCACTCCCCCCGAACTGCCCGAATGGGCCCGGCCTGACCACGAACGCAGCCCCGGCGGCGCACATCTGGTTCAGGCGATGGAGCAGCTGCGCTACGAACTGCCCGAGGATCTGGACCTGCAGCGTGAGGTTTACAAGCACCTCAAGGCTGCCCTGGGCAGCCTGCACTCCACCCACAGCAACCACGGGCAGGCCGCATGAACCCGTATCCGGACGCCCGCCGCCTGCTCACAGTCACGCTGGGACTGCTCGCCCTGATGCTCATGAGCGGTGCCCTGGCCCGGTTGCTGTAGACCTTTCTCACTGCGCCCCGTCTGTTCTGGACGGGGTTTTTTGATGGCAGCCCAGTGTTACCACTACAGTACGGACAGACTACCGGGGCCATATTTTAAGCTCGCCACATGACCTGGAATCCCGACCAGTACCACCGCTTCAGTGAAGCCCGCAGCGCTCCGGCCCGCGACCTGATGGCGATGATTCCCGACCGTTCCTACCGGCAGATTCTCGACCTGGGATGCGGAACGGGAGAACAGACACGAGAACTCGCCGGTCGCTTTCCGCACGCCCAGGTCGTGGGACTGGACAGCAGCGCCGAGATGCTCGCACGGGCCGGGGCACATCCTGCGCCCAACCTCCGCTTCGAGCACGGAAAGATAGAGGACCTGAGCGGCAACCACGACCTGATGTACTCCAACGCCGCGCTGCAGTGGCTGCCCGACCACCCGGCGCTGCTCGCCCGGCTGTGGGGACATCTGCGGCCCGGCGGCGTGCTGGCCGTGCAGGTGCCCGCCAACCACGACCACGCCAGCCACCGGCTGCTGTCTGAGACGGCCGAGGACTTCAGCGCACAGCTGGGCGGCTCCACCCGGTTCGGAACGGCGCAGGGCGCCTCGCCGGTGCTGACACCCGCCGCCTATGCCGAGCTGCTCGACGCGCTGGGGGCAACCGAGGTCACGGCCCTCAGCAAGGTCTACCCGGTGGTGTTGAGCGGGGCAGAAGGCCTGCTGGAATGGACGCGCGGCACGGCGCTGGTGCCCTACCTCTCGCGGCTGGGGGCCGAGGACGGGCGGCGCTTTACCGGCGCCTACCTCGCCCGCCTGAAAGAGGTCTTTCCGGGCGAGCGGGTGTACTACGCCTTTACGCGGGTGCTGTTCGTGGCGCAGCGGACCTAGCCCCGCCAGCGGCGTGAAGGCGAGAACGGGGACATTCGGCGCGGCCAGGAGACGCGAGGATGGACCGGTGACCGCCGCGCCGCGCCTGATGCCTGCCTCCCCGCTGCTGGAGCAAGCCGAGGACTTTTTGAGGCTGTACCACCGTGAGGTCGGGTATGCAGGTGGGCAGGACGGTCTGGAGGCCCGGCTGGAAACGGCGCGCAGCGAGCTGACGCGCACGGGCCATTACACCCTGACGCCCGGCGAACTCACCCACGGGGCGCGGGTGGCGTGGCGCAACAGTGCGCGCTGCGTGGGCCGGCTGCCATGGCGGGCGCTGGAGGTCCGCGACCTGCGGCACGCCACCCATCCGGACGAGGTCTTTGCTCAGTTGCTGGCCCACCTGCACGGGGCCTTCAACGGGGGCCGCATCCGGCCGGTGATCAGCGTCTTTGGCCCCGGCGTCCGCATCCACAACCCCCAGCTGATCCGCTATGCCGGGTACCCACGGCCGGACGGCGGGGTCGTCGGCGATCCGGAGAACGTGGCCCTCACGGACCATCTGCGGCGGCTGGGCTGGGGGGGCGGCCCCGGCAGCCCCTTCGACGTGCTGCCGCTTGCCATTGAGGCCGGGGGCGAGGTGCAGCTGTACGACCTGCCGGCCGAAGCCATTCACGAAGTGCCGCTCACCCACCCCGACTGCCCGGCCCTGGGGGCCCTGGGCCTGAAATGGCACGCCCTGCCGGTCATCAGCGACATGGCTCTGGAGATCGGTGGCCTGGATTTTGCGTGTGCGCCCTTCAACGGCTGGTATCTAGAGACCGAGATCGCCGCCCGCAACCTGGCCGATCAGGACCGCTACAACCAGCTGCCCGCCGTGGCCCGCGCCCTGGGGCTGGACACGTCACGTGCCCGGACCCTGTGGCAGGACCGGGCGCTGGTGGAGCTGAACGTGGCGGCGCTGCATTCCTTTGACGCGGCGGGCGTGCGCCTGAGCGACCACCACGCCGCGACCCGGCAGTTCGTGCGTTTTGAGGAGGAGGAGGCGCGCGCTGGACGGGCCGTGCGGGGCCGCTGGTCGTGGCTGGTGCCGCCCCTCTCACCCGCCACCACGCCGGTCTGGCACCGGCACTACGAGGACGGTGACGAATCGCCCCGCTTCGTGCGCGGGCAGGCCGCGTGGGTGAAATTGCAGAGACCAGAACGAGGCTGTCCCTTTCACTGACGTTGATGTGTGCCTCGGGTCAGACGCACACCCTCTGCCCCCGGCCCAAGTCCAGGGGATAGGGGGATTTCCGGCCCCCCAGCCTGTTTCTGGCAGGCCTGTAAAACAGGGAGACAGAACTGAACATAAGGCACGCACCCATGCCACCGGCCAGACTGTCTTTCCGGCCGAACGGCTCAGTTGGCCAATTTATACGCCTTGAGGAAGGTATTAATCATTGCTTTGCCCTCGCTGATCAGGTAAGTGACTAGGCCGTCGTTGCTGGCCAATACGCCGTAAGCTGCCGTGCTCCAGATGCTCACCGGCTCGGTATAGGCATCATTAATATCGGGAGACGCGTACGCTGCAAAATCCCACAGATTGAGTTCGCCGTACCATGCACGGGGTGTTCCGGTGGTGGCTCCAAAGTCTAGGCCGACGGCATATTCGCTGCAGGCCCGCACACCCATTTCCTTGAACGGGATGCGCTGTGCTTTGGCCGAGCTCACGAAATGGTCGTAGAGCGCCTGCGCCACAGTGGCGCTTGTAGATCCCAGCGAGCCGATTCCAGTCGTGAACGATTCGTTGTCCACACACAGGGTCGTACCGGTCATGTTGCTCGTTGCCGCCGAAGCGGTGCCCGTGGTCAACACGAAACCTGCCGCGAGCATTACAGAAGGTGTTTTCATGTTCGTCCTCCTTGCGACCAGGCAGCTGTTTCACGGCTTCCATGGAATCAAGTCAGCTGGCCGTTGAGCGTCCGGGCAGACTACGTAACCCGATGTCTCACAACCCTTATGAAATACGTGTTTCAGCACATTTTTTAGGTAATAGGCGGCGCTGTGGGCTTGTCCACCCCACCCCCCTTTTTCCTTATCCACACCACGCTATGCTCGCCGTATCGCGCCGGCAAAGCGCGGTCATCCAGAGCGCCCGAGGGTTTTTTCTGCCCACCGACGGCGCGGCAACCAGGCCCTCATGGCGGCCCCGGTGCCCCACAGAAAAGCTTTCCGCTGGGGTGCGCCGACGATGGCGCGGGCGGGAGGCGATGGCCGGAAGACTGAGGCGCACCGCGCAAAGACATTTCCAGGCCGCCGGATGCGGTCTGTTTTGCCAGAGGTACAGAGCTATGGGGAAAGCGACAGACAGGAACATTCGCGCTGCGGCGCGGGAACGGATTCTGGTGCTGGACGGCGCGTGGGGCACCATGCTGCAGCGGGCCGCACTGAGCGAGGCGGACTTCCGGTTTGACGGAGCCGACCCGCTGCGGATGTACCGGGGCAACTTCGATCTGCTGCAACTGACCCGGCCCGACGTGATCCGTGGGGTTCACCGGGCGTACTTTGAGGCGGGCGCGGATATTGCCAGCACCAACACCTTCAACAGCACGGTCATTTCGCAGGCGGACTACGGTACCGAGCATCTGGCCCGTGCCATGAACGAGCAGGGAGCGCGTCTGGCCCGCGAGGTGGCCGATGGATTTGAGGCCCGGGACGGCCGGCCGCGCTGGGTGGCCGGGGCCATCGGCCCGACGAACCGTACGGCGACCCTCTCGCCGGACGTGGAGCGCCCCGAGTTCCGCAACGTGACCTTTGACGATCTGGTGGCGGCCTATACCGACGCTGCCGAGGGATTGATCGTGGGCGGGGCCGACCTGCTGCTGCTGGAAACGGTGTTCGATACGCTGAACGCCAAGGCGGCGCTGTTCGCCTGTGAGGAGGCCTTCGCGCGCACCGGAAAGACCCTGCCGGTGATGCTCTCGGGCACCATCACCGACGCCTCGGGCCGGACCCTGAGCGGACAGACGCCGGAGGCCTTCGCCATCAGCACCGCCCACGCCCGGCTGCTCAGCCTGGGCCTGAACTGTGCGCTGGGGGCCGACCTGCTGCGGCCCCACCTGCGGGCGATCGCCGCGAATACCGAAGCCCTGGTCTCGGTGCATCCGAACGCCGGGCTGCCCAATGCCTTCGGCGAGTACGACGAGACGCCCGAACACACGGCGGCGGTGCTCGCCGATTTCGCCCGAGAGGGACTGGTCAACATCGTGGGGGGCTGCTGCGGCACCACGCCCGAACACATCCGCGCCATTGCGGACGCGGTGGAAGACATCGCGCCCCGCACGCCTGCTGGCCTCCCTCCCCACCTGCGCCTGAGCGGGCTGGAAGCCCTGACGGTCACCCCCGAACTGAACTTTGTGAATGTGGGCGAGCGAACCAACGTGACCGGCAGCCCGCGCTTTAGCAAGGCGATTCTGGCCGGGGACTACGACGCAGGCCTCAAGATCGCGCGCCAGCAGGTCGAGAACGGCGCACAGATCGTGGATATCAACTTCGACGAGGGCATGCTCGACGGCGAGGCCGCGATGGTCCGGTTCCTGAACCTGCTCGCTGGGGAACCGGACATCAGCCGCGTGCCGCTGATGCTGGATTCCTCCAAGTGGGAGATTCTGGAAGCGGGCCTCAAGCGGGTACAGGGCAAGTGCGTGGTGAACTCCATCTCCCTCAAGGATGGTGAGGAGAAGTTTCTGGAACGGGCGCGACTGCTGCGGCGCTACGGAGCCGCCGCCGTCGTGATGGCCTTCGATGAACACGGACAGGCCGACAACCTGCAACGCCGCCAGGAGATCACGGCCCGCGCTTACCGGCTGCTGACCGAAGAGGCGGAGTTTCCGCCGCAGGACATCATCTTTGATCCCAATGTGCTGACGGTGGCGACCGGCATCGAGGAACATGACCGCTACGCGCTGGACTTTATCGAGGCGACGCGCTGGATCAAGGCGAATCTGCCGGGAGCGCTGGTGTCGGGCGGCGTGTCCAACGTCTCGTTCTCGTTCCGGGGCAACAACCACGTGCGCGAGGCGATGCACTCGGTCTTCCTGTACCACGCCATCCGCGCCGGGCTGGACATGGGCATCGTGAATGCGGGCATGCTCGCCGTGTACGAGGACATTGAGCCCGAGCTGCGGAACGCCGTGGAGGACGTGATTCTGGCGCGCAGCCCAGAGGCCACCGAGAACCTGCTCGCCCTGGCCGAGCGCTACAAGGGCGTCCGGCGTGAGGCCGCCGCCCAGAGCGAGTGGCGCGAGCGTCCTGTGAACGAGCGGCTTAAGCACGCCCTGATCTCCGGCATCACCGACTTCGTGGTGGAGGATGCCGAGGAAGCGTACCGCGAGCTGGGTTCGCCGCTGAAGGTGATCGAGGGGCCGCTGATGGACGGCATGAACGTGGTGGGCGACCTGTTCGGGGCCGGCAAGATGTTCCTGCCGCAGGTGGTGAAGTCCGCCCGCGTGATGAAACGCGCCGTGGCCCACCTGACTCCGTACATGGAAGCCGAGAAGCAGGAGGCCGGGGGCAAGGGCAAGGTCCTGCTCGCCACCGTCAAGGGCGACGTTCACGACATCGGCAAGAACATCGTAGGCGTGGTGCTCGCCTGCAACGGCTATCAGGTCACGGACCTGGGGGTGATGGTTCAGACCGAGAAGATTCTGGACGAGGCCACCCGCATCGGCGCGGACGTGATCGGCCTGAGCGGACTGATCACTCCCAGCCTGGACGAGATGGTGGGGGTGGCCCGCGAGATGACCCGCCGGGGCATGACCCAGCCGCTGCTGATCGGCGGCGCAACCACCAGCCGCGCGCACACGGCGGTCAAGATCGACCCGGCGTATCCGGGACCCGTGGTGCATGTGCTGGACGCCTCGCGCGCCGTGACCACCACCGCCGACCTGCTCGCCGACCCGGCCAGGGTGCAGGAGCGGGTGCGGGCCGAATACGACGCCCTGCGCGAACGCCACGGCTCCCGCGAGGTCCGTCTGGTGTCCCTTGAGGAGGCGCGTGAACGGGCGCCGCGCCTCCCTCCCAGCCCGGCACCCGCGCCGCGCCAGCCGGGCCGGCAGGTGATCGAGCAGCCGCTGGCCGGGTTGGTGGATTACATCGACTGGACGCCGTTTTTCATCGCCTGGGAGATGAAGGGCATCTACCCCACCATTCTGAGCGACCCGCTGCGCGGCGAGGAAGCCCGCAAACTGTTCGACGACGCCCAGACGCTGCTGCTGCGCGTGATCGATGAAAAGCTGCTTTCGGCCCGGGGCGTGATCGGATTGTGGCCCGTCACCCGGCAGGGCGATGACCTTGTGGTGGAGGCCGGAACACACTCCGACACCGTGGACCACCAGACCCACGAGATCGCGGCGGGGCGTGAGCCGCTGCCCGGAACAGCCACGCTGCACACCCTGCGCCAGCAGCGGGACCAGACCACCCCGAACACCGCCCTGGCCGACTTCATTGCCGGGGGGGACGGCGGCGACCATCTGGGGGCCTTCGCGGTGGCCATCCACGGAGCCGAGGAACTCGCCCGCGCCTTCGAAGCCGACCACGACGACTACAACGCCATTCTGATCAAGGCGCTGGCCGACCGGCTGGCCGAGGCCTTCGCCGAGAAACTGCACCGCGACGTGCGGGTGTCCCACTGGGGCTACGCCCCGGATGAGACGCTGGACAACACGGAGCTGATCCGCGAGCGTTACGCCGGTATCCGGCCCGCACCCGGCTACCCGGCCCAGCCCGACCACACCGAGAAACGCACCCTGTTCCGGCTGCTGGGCGCCGAGGACGTCGGGCTGGAACTCACCGAGTCCTGTGCCATGACGCCCGCCGCCGCCGTTTCGGGGCTGTACTTTGCCCACCCGGAAGCGCGGTACTTCGCAGTGGGCCGCATCGGGCGCGATCAGGTGCAGGACTACGCCGCCCGCAAGGGCTGGACGCTGGAGGAGGCCGAGCGCTGGCTGGGGCCGCTGCTGGCGTATGACCCGGCGCAACAGAACCAGCCGCGGGTGACGACCGCGCCCTCCTCATACCCCGCTGGACCGTCTCCTCAGCCTGCCGCCGGAGGCCGGGCGTGACCTCCCGCGTTTCCATCGAACTCGTTCCCCGCTCGCGCTCGGGGCTGCGCGCCGAACTCGCGGCGGTGGCCGCGCATCTGCCGGGGGTAGACACGGTGAATGTGCCGGATCTGACGCGCTTTTCCACGCGTTCGTGGCAGGGCTGCGCCTTCGCCCGCCCCCGCTACCGGGCGATTCCCCACATCCGGGCGGTGGACCTCAATCCGCGTGAACCGCTGGCGATGGCCGCACATCTGGACGAACATGGCCTGGATGAGGTCCTGATCGTGTCCGGAGACGCCCCCGCCGACATGAGCGCGCGGGTGTACGACGTGAGCACCGTGGAAGCCATCCGCCGCTTTGCGCGCGAGCTGCCGCAGGTGCGGGTCTACGCCGGCCTGGACCCCTACCGCCAGTCGCTGGCGCGCGAGCGCGATTACCTGGCGCGCAAGCTCGACGCCGGGGCCATCGGCTTTTTCACCCAGCCGTTTTTCGACCTGAGACTGATGCAGACCTACGCCGACCTGATTCCAGAAGGCGCGCAGGTGTGGTGGGGCGCGACCTCCATCACCGAGGAACCGACCCTGAACTACTGGCGGGCACGCAACCACGCCGTCTTTCCCCGCAGCTTCCAGCCGACCCTGGAATGGAACCGCGCCTTCGCGGCGCAGGTGCTCGCCTTTGCCGGCGAGCGCAGCCAGCACGCCTACTTCATGCCGGTACGGGCCGACATACGCGGGTATCTGGGCGGCATTGTTTAAGGGCCTTCACGCAGGGGTGGTGGACAGCTTAATTCATAATCATTATGATTCCCAGGACTGGGCCTGATTCGTTCGCCCGGCTTCCCGTTGTTCCGCAGAGCGTCGCCGCCTGCCCAAGGAGATCTCCATGATCGAGCCGAAAGAGAACCAGCAGCCCACCAGCAGCACCCAGACCCTGACGACCCGCCAGGGCCACCCGGTCCGCAACAACCAGAACCAGCGCACGGTAGGAACGCGCGGTCCGGCCACGCTGGAGAACTACCAGTTTCTGGAAAAGATCAGCCACTTTGACCGCGAGCGCATCCCCGAGCGCGTGGTGCATGCGCGCGGCGCGGGCGCACACGGCGTGTTCGAGGCCTACGGCAAGGTCGGCGACGAGAGCATCAGCAAGTACACCCGCGCCAAGCTGTTTCAGGAAAAGGGTAAGCAGACACCTGTCTTCGTGCGCTTCTCCACGGTGATCCACTCGGGCCACTCGCCCGAGACGCTGCGCGACCCGCGTGGCTTCGCAGTCAAGTTCTACACCGAGGACGGCAACTGGGACCTCGTGGGCAACAACCTCAAGGTGTTCTTCATCCGCGACGCCATCAAGTTCCCGGACGTGATTCACTCGCTCAAGCCTGATCCCGTGACCAACCGTCAGGACGGCGGACGCATCTTCGACTTCATGAGCAACACGCCCGAGTCGGTACACATGCTCACCTTCCTGTTCTCGCCGTGGGGGATTCCGGCAAACTACCGCCAGATGCAGGGCAGCGGCGTGAACACCTACAAATGGGTCAACGACAAGGGCGAGGGCACCCTGGTCAAGTACCACTGGGAACCCATGCAGGGCGTCAAGAACCTGACCCAGCCCGAGGCCGAGCAGATTCAGGCCAAGAACATCAACCACTCCACCCAGGATCTGTACGAGGCCATCGAGCGCGGCGACTTCCCGCAGTGGGAACTGCGCGTGCAGATCATGGAGGACGGCGAGCATCCCGAACTCGACTTCGATCCGCTGGACGACACCAAGATCTGGCCCGAAGACCAGTTCCCCATGCTGCCGGTGGGCATGATGACCCTGAACCGCAACCCCGAGAACTACTTTGCGGAAGTGGAACAGGCAGCTTTCGGCACGGGCGTGCTCGTGGACGGTCTGGACTTCAGCGACGACAAGATGCTCGTGGGCCGCACCTTCTCGTACTCGGACACCCAGCGCTACCGTGTGGGACCCAACTACCTGCAGCTGCCCATCAACTCGCCGCGGGCCGGGGTCGCCACCAACCAGCGCGACGGCCAGATGACCTTCCATGTGGACACCGCCCCGGGCCACAACCCGCACGTGAACTATGAGCCGTCAAGCATGAACGGCCCCCAGGAAGCGCCGCGCGACCTGCCCGAGCACAGCCCACACGTTGAGGGCCGCCTGCAGCGCGCGAGCATTGAGCGCACCAACAACTTCAAGCAGGCGGGTGAACGCTACCGCTCCTTTGAGGACTGGGAGCGCGACGACCTGATCAACAACCTCGTCGAGAACATCTCGGCAGCCACGCCGGAAGTCCAGGCACGCATGGTCGAGCTGTTCACCGAGTGCGACGCCGACTATGGCCGCCGTGTGGCCGAGGGACTGGAACAGGTCCGCCAGAACAAGATGAAGGATACCCGCGAGCCTCAGCTGTCCTGAGGCAAATGAACGTGGCGGGCGCGGAAAACCGTGCCCGCCACGTTTTCTGGAAGCATCTGCACCCGTGGAGGGCCATGTCTGGATCTGCCCTGAATGAACTGCAACACCATCTGGAACGGCGCGGACTGCGTGTGACCCAGCCGCGCCTGCGGCTGCTGGAATTCTTCCTGCACACCGAGGGCCACTTCACACCGGAAGAAATCTCGGAACGGCTGCGGGAAGCGGGGCAGCCCCTGCCCATCGCCACGCTGTACCAGAACCTGAGGACCTTCAGTGAACACGGCCTGATCGGCGAGGTGATCGGGCGCAGCGGTGAGGTGCGCTACGACACCAACCTGATGCCCCACTCGCACCTGCGCTGCGCTCAGTGCGGCACCCTGCTCGACATCATCCTCAGCCTGCCCGACCTGCGCCCGCAGGGGCCCGGCCACGACTGGCACATCACCGGGGCCAGGGTGGAACTGCAGGGCGTGTGTCCGGACTGCCAGGCACAGGCGGCTTCCTGAGACACCCCACTCCTTTATCGACTGACCCCTTCCCCACCGGGATGGGGTTTGCCTTGCCCCGAATCAGCCGGGGGGCGCCGGGAGAAGGTTTTCCAGCAGCCCCCTCTCACGTCAGGAGTTGTCCACCACCACCGTGAAGCTCTTGCTGACCTTGCCCTTTGCCGGAACATCCACCTTCAGGCTCGCCACGCCGCCATTTCTGGTCGGGGCGGCGCTGTCGATAATGATGATGCGTCCGCCCACCCGCTCCGTGATCTCGGCGCGCACGGCACGGGTCTTGCTGCTCTCGAAGGTGTAGGTGACCTTGTAGGTGCTCTTGGTGACCGTGCCCTTGCTGTCCTTGACCTGCCCCACAGTCTGGACGGTACGGGTGTATGCCACATCCGGATCATCGCCCAGGCTGAAGTCCACCGTGCCGCCCTCGCGGGTTTCCGGCAGGCCCGTCTGCCCCACCAGCCGGCCGTCCTCACGCACGGTGATGGGGCCGGCAGGCAGGCGCTGGTCGGCCTTGAAGCGGTAAAAGCGGTTGAGCGTGCCCTCCTGGGTGGCGACATTGAAATACGTCTCCAGACCCACATAACGCTCAAAGGTGCTGAGTTTGGGGGTCAGGAAGGGCAGCGTGATGACGCTGTTGGCGGGCAAGGTAAACGGGGTGGTCAGCGCGTAGCGGTACAGGCCGCGCAGTTCAGATCCACTTCCGATCTTGGGCACCGGGGCGGCGGCCGGGGCCCGCAGATTGAAGCCCGCCGCCTCCGAAGCCACGTCCGCCGCCGGATTGGCCTGCACGCTCACGTCGCCCGAGTAGAGCTCGGTGTTCTGCACGTCATACGGCAACTCGGTGGTGTTGCGGATGTCGGCCAGGGCCGAGAGCTGAGCGCCTGCGTCGCTGGCCTTGAGGGTGTAGCGCGGTGACCAGGCCACCGAACGGGTCAGGTACACGAGCGTGCCGCTGCCGGCCCGGGGCAGCGTGTAGGTCAGCGTCTGCGACGGGCTCTGGGGATTGGTGGGGGGCGGGGTCTCGAAACGCAGATCCTCGTAGCGCACGTTGAAATACCGGCCAGATGCGTCCTTGACCAGCAGATCACGGGCCCGAATCAGGGTCACGGGCTCGGTCTTGCCGTCCCGCTCCAGATACACCGTCTTGCCCTCCAGTCCGCTGAGCCAGTTGGCTTCCAGCGTCTGCGCCGCGCGGATGAACGGCAGGCCCTCCAGATCCAGCGAGCCGGGCAGCACATTCTCCCAGGCCTGCTGGGGCAACGAGACGCTGAGGGTCGTTCCACTGCTCTGCACCGGCTGGCGGACTTCTGTAAAGGAGGGGTAGATGCGCAGGTCGGTGGCGTGGGCCGCGCCCAGGGTCAGGGCCGAGAGCACCATCAGGGTTCTTTTCATGGCCGTATGGTGTCTTACGTCTCTTTATGAGATGTGAGAGGGTCCGTCAGACGCGCGACAGAAAACTGTGCCGCAGAACGGCATAAAAAAACTCCCCCGGAGGGGAGTGGGTGACGCCTCAGGCAAGCCGGTCGGTCTGACCGGTCCTTACAGAACGTCGTCGCGGATGCAGGCCTTGAAGTGTCCGGGCGCGACTTCACGCAGCTCGGGCACCACCTTGGCGCAGTCGTCCAGGGCGTAGCGGCAGCGTGTGCGGAACACGCAGCCCGAGGGCGGATTGATCGGGCTGGGAATGTCGCCTTCCAGGATGATGCGCTGGCGCTTGACCGTGGGGTCGGGCACCGGCGCGGCCGACAGCAGCGCCTCGGTGTAGGGGTGCTTGGGGTTGTTGTTCAGCTCGTGGCTGGGAGCAATCTCCATGATGCGGCCCAGGTACATCACGATGATGCGGTCGCAGATGTACTCCACCACGGCCAGGTCGTGCGCGATGAACAGCACGGTCAGGCCCAGCTCTTCTTGCAGGTCCTGCAGCAGGTTGACCACCTGCGCCTGAATCGACACGTCGAGCGCCGAGACCGGCTCGTCGGCCACGATGAACATGGGATCGACCGCCAGGGCGCGCGCAATCCCGATGCGCTGGCGCTGACCGCCGGAGAATTCGTGCGGGTAGCGCCGCATGTGTTCGGGGCGCAGGCCCACCTTCTGCAGCAGCTCCGCAATGCGGTCAATGCGGCCCTTGCCCGGATTCAGGTTGTGAATCTGCATGGCCTCGCCGATGATGTCCGACACGGTCATGCGCGGGTTAAGGGAGGCGAAGGGGTCCTGGAAGATGATCTGCATCTCGCGGCGGTAATCGCGCATCTGTCCCTTGGACAGCTTGGTGATGTCGGTGCCGTTGAAGATCACCTGTCCGCCGGTGGGCTCGATCAGGCGCAGGATGGCGCGCCCCGCCGTGGTCTTGCCCGAACCGGACTCGCCCACCAGCCCCACGACCTCGCCGCGGGCCAGGGTGAACGACACGTCGTTGACGGCCTTGACGTTGCCGACCACCCGCGACAGCAGACCGCCGCGAATCGGAAAGTACTTTTCCAGATTCCGCACGTCCAGCAGGGTTTCACCCTTGTCGGCCATGCCGCGCGAATCGGGAGCCTTGACAATGGTTGGGGCGGTCATGCGCTCACCTCGGCCTGAACCTGCTCAAATTCGCGCCAGCGGATGCAGCGGGCCATGTGGCCGCCGCCGGTGTCTTCCAGCGGGGGCACGGCCTTGGAGCAGTCGGCCACCGCGAACTTGCAGCGCGGCTCGAAAGCGCAGCCCGGCGGCAGGTTCAGGGGGTTGGGGACGTTGCCGGGAATGGCTTCCAGACGGTTGCGGGGGGTGCCGGGGACGTGGGCGTCCACGCCCGGACGCGGAATCGAGTTCAGCAGGCCCATGGTGTACGGGTGGCGCGGGGCCTTGAAGATCTCGACCACGTCGCCTTCCTCGACCACACGGCCGCCGTACATCACCACGACGCGGTCGGCCATCTCGGCCACCACACCCAGGTTGTGGGTGATAAACAGAATGCTCATGCCGATGTCTTTTTGCAGCTTGCGCATCAGGTCCAGAATCTGGGCCTGAATGGTCACGTCCAGCGCGGTGGTCGGCTCATCGGCGATCAGCAGGGCCGGGTTGCAGCTCAGGGCCATGGCGATCATCACACGCTGACGCATCCCGCCGGACATCTGGTGCGGGTACTCGTTGACGCGCTTTTCGGGAGCGGGAATGCCCACGAAACGCAGCATGTCGGTCGCCACCACCATCGCGTCCTTGCGGTTCTTGTCCTGGTGCAGCATCACCGCCTCGGCAATCTGGTCGCCCACGGTGTACACCGGGTTCAGGCTGGTCATGGGCTCCTGAAAGATCATCGAGATGTCGTTGCCGCGGATTTTGCGCATCTCGGCCTCGGACAGTTTCACGATGTCCTGCGGCTTGCCGTCACGGCCCGAGAACAGAATCTCTCCACCTGCGATCTCGCCCGGCGGCATCGGAATCAGCCGCATGATCGAAAGGCTGGTCACGCTCTTGCCCGAACCGGATTCCCCCACCACGCCCAGCGTCTCGCCCTTGTTGATGTGGAAGGTCACGCCGTCCACGCTCTTGACGACGCCGTCATCGGTGTTGAAATAGGTTTTCAGGCCGTTCACGGCCAACAGGACTTCGGCCTGGTCGGTCATTGTTCCTCCATTGTTACCACGTAGCGCATCATACATGTCCTGTCGTTCGTTACTGCCGCTTGCGCGGGTCAAAGGCGTCGCGCAGACCGTCACCCAGCAGCTGGAAGCAGCCCACCGTGAAGACGATAAAGAAGCCGGGAATCAGCACCCACGGACGGGCATTCAGACTGGACAGACCGCCTTCCTGTGCCTGGGCCAGCAGACTGCCCCAGCTGACGTAGGGTTCGACGGCGCCGATGCCCAGGAAGCTCAGGCCCGATTCCAGCAGGATGAAGCCCGGAATGCCCAGCGACAGCCCGATGATCACGTAGGTGGTCATGGTGGGCAGCATGTGCCGCCACATGATGCGTCCGTTGCCCGCGCCGAGTGCCTGCGCGGCCGAAACGAAGTCCTGCTCGCGCACGCTGAGCATCTGTCCACGCGTGACACGCGCCAGACCGCCCCAGCCGATGAAGGACAGAATGCCCAGAATCACATACAGCGCAAGAATGGGATTGATGTCCTGTGGAAAGACCGAGCGCAGCAGCAGCAGCAAGAACAGGTAGGGAATGGCCGACAGCACTTCCACGAAGCGCATGATGATCACGTCCACCACGCCGCCGAAGAACGCCGCCACCGCACCCATGAACAGGCCGATGATGGTGCTGAGCAGAACCGCGCCCACACCGATGGTCAGGCTGATCTGCGAGGCGTACAGGATGCGGGTAAACAGATCACGCCCCAGCGCCTCGCCGCCAAACAGGAACACGTTGCAGTCGGGATTCTCCGCGCCGGTCCCGAACAGGTGCAGATTGCCGGGAATGAAGCCCAGCAGCTTGTAGGACGCGCCGCGCACCCCGAAGTACACCGGGCAGCGTTCCGTCGTGGGTTTGTACTCGTTGACGAAGGTGTCCATGTTCAGCTGCTGCGAGTACTTGAACACGTAAGGACGGGTAAAAGCGCCCGTATCCGGATCACGCACATACACCGGCGTGGGGGGCTGGAAACGGGTGATGTTGGAGGTGGAGTAGCTGGACAGACCGTCCGGCGCGAGGAACGGGGCGAAGATCGCCATCAGGTAGATCAGGATCAGCAATACGCCGCCGGTCTGGGCCAGGCGGTTCTTGCGGAACTGGCCCCAGGCAACCGAGAACTGGGACTGACCCTGTGAACGGCGCGCAGTTTTCTGTGGAGCAGGCGCAGTAGTCGTCATTTTTTAGCTCACCCGACCTTGATGCGTGGGTCGACCACGGCCAGAAGAATGTCTGAGAGGGCGTTGCCGATGATCAGCAGCACCGTCGAGATCACCGTGAAGCCCGCGATCAGGTAGAGGTCCTGGGCATTGATGGCGGTCAGGAGCATGGGCGTGATTCCCGGATAGGCATACACCACTTCCACAAAGCCCGCTCCGCTGATGGCGGCGGGCAGCAGACCCCCAATGCCCGCGACGATGGGCACGATGGCATTGCGGAAGGTGTGCTTCCAGATGGCGCTGCGCTCACTGACGCCCTTGGCGCGTGCGGTGCGGATGTAGTCCGAGCGCATCACTTCCAGCATCAGGCCGCGGATCACGCGGGTCAGCCCGGCCGCGTCCGTGATGGCAAGCACCGCCGCTGGAATCAGCAGGTGCTTGAGCACATCCCAGATCTGGCCCAGGGTGGAGAGCTGATCATGGTTGTTGCTGGTCATGCCACCGATGGGGATGTCCCAGCCGGTCGCGTTGCGAATCTGCAGGATGAAGTAGATGACGATCAGGAACAGGAAGAAGCTGGGAAAGCCCAGCAGGAAGTACAGAACCACATTGATGGCCTTGTCGCCGAAGGAATTCTGCCGAACCGCGCCGTACACGCCGATGGGAATGGCAATGGCATAAAAGAACACCAGATTCAGCAGCACCAGCCACACCGAGTTCACGATACGCGGCCAGATCACGGGCAGGACCGGCTGGGTGTACTGAAACGACAGCCCGAAGTCGCCGTGGAAGATCATGTTGTTCATCCAGTACAGGTACTGGACCCATATCGGCTTATCCAGCCCGAAACTGGCCTGCAGATTGGCAATCTGCTCGGGGCTGATGCCCGGGTTCAGCCGGGCCGGCGTCAGGAAGTCGCCGGGCGCCAGCGAGATCACAAAAAAGATCAGGACGCTGGCGAGCAGCAGCGTGGGAATGGCCTGAAAGAAGCGCCGAACAAGAAATGGAATCATGCCTTACTCCGAAGGGAACCGGTTTTCCCCAAAATGTGGAGGGCAGTCCGCCCGCAGCAGACCACCCCCCACAGTCGAACGCGGGTGGATTACTTGATGAAGGTCAGCGCGACATTGCGCGAGCCGTAGTAAGCGTCCATCAGGTCGGCGGGGTACTCGCCGGCCAGGCGGTCATTGAAGGTGACGTGGTAGTTGGTACCCACGAGGTACACCACGGGCTGCAGTTCGCCTTCAGTCTTCATCAGCTGGGCACCGATGGCCAGGCGCTTGGCGGTGTTCAGCTCGGCGTCACCCTGGTAGTACAGCTTGGTCATCAGCTGTTCCTGGCTGGTCAGGCACTTGCCGTCGCTGGGGTTGTTGTAGCTGTGCAGGTTGGTTCCGCACGGCACCACGTTCACGCCGAAGGGCCAGATGTTGGTGCCGCCGGACAGACCCAGCAGGATGGCGTCGAAGGGACGGTTCTCGCCCTTGGCGGTCAGCTGACCCACCAGCGCGTTGAAGTCGATGGGCGTGAAGTTCACCTTGACGCCAACCTTCTTGGCCTCGTCGGCGAAGATGCGGCCCAGCTGCTCACGGACATTGTTGCCGGCGTTGGTCGCAAGGTTGAATTCCAGCACCTTGCCGCTCTTGTCGGTCAGGTAGCCCTGGGCATTCTTCTTGGTGTAGCCCATCTGCGCGAGCAGCTTGCTTGCCTGTGCCAGATCGTACTTGTACTGGGGTGCGCCGGCGGCGATGCCCGCGTCGGTCTGGGCCTTAAAGATGGGGTAGGTGCTGAAGTACACTTCGCTGCCCAGGCCGCCCAGCGCGAGCTGAACCATGGCCTGACGGTTGGCGATGTGGCTCATGGCGCGGCGGAAGCGCACGTCACGGAACAGAGCCTGCTTGGCGGGGTCGCCGGCCTTGTTCCAGTTGAACACGATCCAGGAGGAGGTGGCGTTCGGGCTGACGTTGGCCTTGAGGACCGACTTCAGGTTGCCTGCGTCAATGGCCTTCTTGATCTGGGCCAGATCGTCGGCCTTGCTCGCGCCGAAGGAGTCGATCTGTCCGGCAAGGTAGGCCGCCAGACCGGCGTTCAGATCCGACACGATGCGGAAGGAGTACTTGTCCAGGTACGGCAGCGCGTTGCCCTTGCTGTCCTTGTTCCACTCGCCGAAGAACTTGTTGGCCTTGAAGACCGCACGCTCACCGGCCTTGTAGCTCTCCATGGTCCACATGCCCGGCGAGACGATGTCGCTGGGGTCGGTGCCCAGGCCCCACATCTTCTTGACGGCTTCTGCGCCGCCCGCACGGTAAGCCTTGCCGAACACATGGTCGGGCCAGGGGGTGTAGCTCATGATGCTCAGGGCAGTCGAGCTCTGCGTGGGGAAGTCGAACTGCAGCGTCATGTCGTTGAGCTTCTTGATCACGATCGGCTTGTCGTTGATGAAGAAGGAGTCGTAGCTGTTGCTGCCGACCTTGTCATCGGTGTGGATCTTCCAGGTGGTGATCCAGTCGTCGGCGGTGATGGCCTGACCGTCACTGAACTTCATGCCGGGGCGGATCTTGACCACGAAGCGCTTGTTGTTGTTGCTGACCACGGCGGGGCCGTCGGCCATCTTGGGGATGAACTCGTTGTTGCGGGGGTCCTGCATGAACAGGCCCGCGCCCAGTTCCATGGTGCCGGGGATGCTGGTCGCCTCGGCGCTGGTGAACGGGTTCATGGTCTTGAAGTCCGAGAGGGTGTAGTTGCGGAACTCGCCGCCGCGCTTGTTGGCGGTGTTCTGGTCCGCGGTCCAGGCAGCAGGGTAGACGAAGGGGGCGGCCAGCGAGGTCGTCGCGGTCATGGCAAGGGCCAGGAACAGGGCTTTCTTCATGTAAATCCTCCAAGGATTGGGTCCGGAAGTGCTGGTCAGATGAGGAGAGCTTCAGAAAAAGGGTTATCTGAAACTGCAGACGCGCCGGCCTGAGCCGGAGGGGCGTCTGTGTGTTGTTGGGGTTGCCAGCGGGGTCAATATATGAATTGACCTACTCAGGGTCAAGTGCAGGCATGACGTTCTGCCTATATTTTTGGGTTAGTTCACATCCAGGGCTTACAATCGCCTTGCAATTGCCAATCCTGCCTTTACAAATGAAACCGGAGGCCGACCATCGTGGTCGACCTCCGAGGGCTTAAAGACGTTTGGGCGGTTCAGCCTAGCGGGACACCAGACCAATCAGCAGGGCCAGCAGCATGAAGAAGCCACCCAGCACACTGGTGATGCGCACCAGACCACCCTCGACGCCGCGGCCGCCGAGCAGCGAACCGCCCGAGGCCATGCTTGCCGACAGGCCCGCCTGACGGGGCACCTGCAACAGCACGAAGAACACCAGCGCCACACAGATCAGCGCGAACAGCACCAGAAATAAAGTCAGAATCATTGAAAACCTCTTGGGTGGTGCCGGTGGGGGGACTCGAACCCCCACGGTTTCCCGCTCGATTTTGAGTCGAGTGCGTCTACCATTCCGCCACACCGGCCTGAAGATTGCAGCCTTGCAGGCGCGCCCGGAATGCTAGCGCGCGCAGGGAGCAGCGGTCAAATGCAGTCGGCCGGTGCGCTTGACCCAATTGTCCACCCGGCACGCCGGAGCTGCGGCCCCCAGCCTCTAGACTGCGCCGCATGTTGGGTCTGATCTGTGTTGACGTGGACGGAACGCTGGTGGGTACCGGCAATGTGGTGCGCCAGGACGTTTGGGACGCTCTGGCGCGGGCGCGGGCGCAGGGGGTCCGAATTGCCCTGTGCAGTGGTCGGCCCGCCTTCGGCAACGCGCTGGCGTATGCGCGGCGGCTGGACGCCGACGGCTGGCACGTCTTTCAGAACGGCGCGAGCATCGTGAACGTGCAGACCGGGGCCAGCCTCTCCGAAGCCTTGCCCGAAGACGCCCTGCCCCTGCTGCTGGACCGCGCCCGCAGCGAGGACCGTCTGCTGGAGGTCTACACCGATGGCGCCTACGGAGTGACCCGGCCCGGCGACCTGGCCGAGCGGCACGCTGCGCTGCTGGGTGTGCCCTATGAACCTCTGACCCCCGAGTCGCTGAGCGGCACGCGGGTGCGCGCACAGTGGGTGGTGCCCCGCGCCCAGGAAACGCTGGTCACGGCAGAGGCCCACCCGGGCCTCGACCTGCACCCGGCGGGCAGCCCCGCCATGCCCGACGCGATGTTTATCAGCGTGACGCGCTCGGGCGTGAGCAAGGGCAGCGCGGTGCGCCGGATCGCCGAGACCTACGGCCTGGATCTGGGTCAGGTGATGATGGTGGGCGACGGGGAAAATGATGTCAGCGCCATGCGGGTGGTGGGGCACCCGGTGGCCATGGGCAACGCCGATCCACCGGCCCGCGCCGCCGCGCGCCACACCGTGGGTGATGTGGACGCAGGCGGGCTGCGCGAGGCGGTCGAGCTGGCCCTCACGCTGAACGCGTAGGGACCATTCGCGCTCAGCCCTCCTGCACTGTGCGCACCGCGTTCAGAATCTGTTCGCCGTAGGCCTCTATGCGTTTGGGACCGAGGCCAGGAACGCCTTCCAGGTCACCCAGGGTGCGGGGCGGGTGGGCGGCCAGAACCTCCAGGGTGGCGTTCGGGAAGATCAGGAAGGCGCTGCGCCCATGCTCGCGGGCCAGTTCGCGGCGCAGCGCACTGAGGGCCCCGGCCACGGCACCGTCGGCGGGCGCCGGTGCCTGCCCGACATCCGAACCGGCGGAAAGCAGCGGAGCCGGCGCGGCCACTGAAGCTGCAGACGGCCTGACGGACGCGGCCTCTGCAGGGGCCACGACATGGGCTGGACCAGGGCCGCCCCGCAGCATCCCCAGCACCGCGCTGTTCTCGCGCACTCCACGTTCAGTGGGCAGCGGGATGCGCCCTGCTCCCCGCTCTCCCGACCGATCACGCACGATCTGCAGCACCTCGTCGCCGTAGTCGGCCAGTTTGCGCTGGCCCACGCCACTGACGGTTCCCAGCGTCGCCGCGCTGCCGGGGCGCAGTTCGGCCACTGCCTTCAGGGTGGCGTCGCTGAAGATCACGTAGGGCGGCACACCCTGGGCGCGGGCACGCTCCAGCCGCCACGCCCGCAGCGCCTCGAACAGGGGGGCGTCCTGGGCGTCTACCGGGGCGCGCCCTCCCCCACCCCTGGACCGGTCGCGGGCCCGCACCTTCTCGCGCGGCAACAGGCTGTCCTCACGCAACATCAGGGTGGCCTCCCCCCGCAGCAGCGCGCGGGACTTGCCGGTGGCGCTCAGGCCGTGGTACTCGCCCGCCGCGAGATACCCCAGGCTCACCAGCTGCCGGAACAGGCCGCGCCACATCTTCTCATCGTGGCCCTTGCCAACCCCGAAGGTGGGCAGCAGATGGTGCCCCATGCCCAAGACCTTCTCGGTCGGCTGGCCCAGCAGGACATCGGTCAGGTACGCCGCGCCGAAGCGGTTGCCGGTGCGGATCGCCGCCGAGAGGGCCATCTGCGCCTCGCGGGTGGCGTCGCGCACGCGCGGGGGACTGAGGCACACATCGCAGTTGCCGCAGGGCTCATCCCTGTGTTCGCCGAAATAGGCGAGCAGCAGCTGACGGCGGCAGGTGGCGGCCTCGCAGTAGGTCAGCAGCGCGTCGAGCTTGGCGGCCTCCACGCGCTTGACCTCCTCCGGAGCGTCGCTCTGGGCAAGCATGCGCCGCACGTTCACCACGTCGGCGAGACCGTACACCATCCACGCGGTGCTGGGCAGACCGTCGCGCCCCGCACGGCCCGTCTCCTGGTAATAGCCCTCCATGCTCTTGGGCAGGTCCAGGTGGGCCACGAAGCGCACATTGGGCTTGTCGATGCCCATGCCGAAGGCCACGGTGGCCACCACCACCACGCCCTCCTCGTTCAGGAAGCGTTCCTGGGCACGCTCGCGTTCGCGGGGGCTCAGGCCCGCGTGGTACGGCACGGCGTCTACCCCCTGCGCGGCCAGCCACTGCGCGGTCTGTTCGACCGATTTGCGCGACAGGCAGTACACGATGCCCGCGTCTCCGGCATGTTCGGCGCGGATGAAGTCGAGCAGCTGGGTCTTGGGACCCTCCTTGCCGGCAACCCGGTACTGGATGTTGGGCCGGTCGAAGCTGGAGACGAACTGCGGGGCGCCCTCCAGCTCCAGCACCCGCAGGATGTCGGCGCGGGTGCGGTCGTCGGCGGTGGCAGTCAGGGCCACGCGCGGGATCTCGGGGAAGCGCCGGGGCAGAACCTGCAGCTGGCCATATTCCGGACGGAAATCGTGCCCCCACTGGGAGACGCAGTGCGCCTCATCAATGGCGAACAGCGCCACCGGGGCACGTTCCAGCAACTCCAGCGTGCGCGGAAGCAGCAGGCGTTCGGGGGCCACATACAGCAGGTCGAGTTCCCCGGCGAGCAGCGCAGCCTCGACCTCGCGCACGGCGTCCAAAGCCAGGGTGGAATTCAAGAAGGCCGCCCGCACCCCCAGCTGGCGCAGGGTGTCCACCTGATCCTTCATCAGCGCGATCAGCGGCGAGACCACGATGCCTGTGCCGGGCCGCAGCAGACTGGGCACCTGATAGCACAGGCTCTTGCCGCCGCCGGTGGGCATCAGGACCAGCGCGTCCCCCCCCGCCGCCACCGTCGCCACGATGTCCGCCTGCACCCCCCGGAATTCGGGATAGCCCCAGATCTGCCGGAGGGTGTTCAGCGCTTGCGTGGAAAGGTCAAGGGAAGGAGCGACGGCCATCGGTGCCAGCATAGCGCGTTACGCCTGGGACGTAATGTTGTGGAGCCGCCGGTGCCCCCGTGGGGCGAGGACTCAGAAGCCGATCTGCGACTGCACTTCCTGGGTGGTGCGCCAGGTGGTGGGAGCATTCACATCCGTGGCATTGGTCAATGAACCGTCCGCGCTGAGCTGTCCGATCACGTTGCTGCGGGCATTGATAACCAGATCGGCGACGTTCCAGCCGGTCTTGGTGTTGAGGGCCACCACCACCGGCACGCGGTCAATCTGCTGAACCCCCAACGCCTTGGCGCAGTCCAGGGTGCCGCGCAGCTGGGTGGGGCGGTCGCTGTACAGCCACACCCGCACGGTCACACGGCGGCTCAGGGCGTTGGGCTTGCTGCCGGTCGCGGCCCGGACCTGGGTCCGTTTGCCTGAAGGAAAGGCCACGGTGTTCAGGGTCGCCGTTACAAAGCCGCGGGCCTGCGCGGCGCTGCTGTCCAAGCGGCCATCACACCCCAGCCGGGCCAGGGCCCCCAGGTCCGCCGCCCCGATGGTCAGGCCCGCCAGGGCAGATTCGGGCGGCAGCGTCAGGGTAAAGCGGCCGTCCGTTCCGATGGTGGCCGTCGCCGCCGGCAGTTCCGCCACCGAGAGGGCCCCCTCGCCGGTCCACCCGGACACCTGACCCACGATGCGCTCGGTGGTCGGCTGGTCGGAGGCCTGGGGGGTGGCAACGCCGCCGCAGGCGGCCAGGGCAAGGGGCAGGCTGAGGGCAGCCATCCATCGGGTCACGGACTTCACGGACCCAGGCTAACGGCGCACTCTGAACAATTTATGACGGGGAGGTCGGGGACCGGTCCGCACCCGTGTCCTCCCGCCCCGGTCGGTTGGCCTACAGCGGCTCCAGGGTCACGCCGGTGGTCCCCGGACCGGTGTGGGTGCCCACCACCGCGCCGATGCCGTGGTTGCCCATGTCCCGGAACTCCACCCCGGCCAGCCCGGCGCGAACTTCCTCTACATAGGCCTCGCCGCCCACAGTGGACAGGAAGGCCACCCGCGCCCCGCCGTGCGAGGTCACGTATTTGCGGGTGTGGTCCACGATGTCCTGCATGGCCTTTTTGTGGCCGCGCACCCGCCCGCCGGAATCGACACGGCCATTCTTGACCACCAGGATTGGCTTGATGCTCAGCAGACCGCCCAGCAGCGCCTGCGCCCCGCCGATGCGCCCGTTGATCCTCAGGAATTCCAGGGTGTCCACCGTAAACCGGATGTCGGCCTGCTTGCCGACCTGCTCCAGTTCGGCCACGATTTCCGGAACGGACCGGCCTGCCCGGCGCAGCTCGTCGGCGCGCAGCACGCGCATGCCCAGGCCCATGCTCACCGAGCCGGTGTCCAGCACCGTCACGCGGTCTCCGAAATCCTGTGCGGCGAGGCGGGCGCTGCCCACCGTGCCCGACAACTGCCCGCTGATGTGAATGCTCAGCACCTGATCTGCCGTTTCCAGCGCCCGGGTGTAAACCTCAGCAAACTCGGCGGGGCTGGGCTGGGAGGTGCTGGGCGTCTTCTTGCCGGCCTTGAGGCCCGCAAACAGCTCAGAGGGCGTCAGGTCAATGCCGTCCTTGTGCATCTTGCCGTCGAACAGCACGTACAGCGGAACGCTGACAATATCGTGCTGGGCACACAGCTCTGGATTGAGGTCACTCGTGGAATCGGTGACGAGGGCGATGGTCATGACCTGATCTTACTGTGACCCGGCCAACCATCCGCCGCGTCAAGGGAGGGCGAGAAGAGAGGGAGGAGCAGAAAAGAGGACGCCGCCCACGACAGGCAGCGTCCTCACAGTCCCTCTGGACTTACTCCTTCTTCTTCGGCACCCACTTCTTGCGCCCACCTGCCCCGGCGTCTGAGGCGTCCGGTGCGGAGGTGGCCTGCTGCCCCTCTTCCAGCGAATTCTCGCCCACCTCACGCAGGTCGACGTGCTCGGTGATCGGGCCCGCAGGAGCCTCCACTTTCGTCTGCGCCTTCGGCTGCCATTTCGGACGGCCAGTGGCAGTGGGCTGAGGAGCGGAGGCGGACACCTCTGGGCTCTCCGAAGGGGCGGCAGCACCGGTTTCTGCAGCGTCGATTCCTGCAGTGTCGGGTTCTTCAGGACGGTCCACCGGCGTACTGGCCTGCGGGGTCCACTTCTTGCGTTGCGCCGGGGCCGTTTCGGGCGCGGGGGCGGGCGCGGGCTGGGCGCTGCTGGCCTCAGCGGATTCGGCCTTGGCCTGAGGCTTCCACGCCTGCCGCACCGGCGCCGACTTTGCAGGCTCGGGGGCAGGGGCATCGGCGACCGGCTCGGCGCTCACGTCGTCCACCCTGGCTTTGGGCTGCCACGCCTTGCGGGCCGGCGCCTGAGCGGATTCAGAGGCCGGGGGTGCCGCGCTCACCTCATCCGACTTGGCCTGAGGGTTCCAGGCCTTGCGGGGTGAAGGTTCGGCGGGCCGCGTTTCTTCCACACGCGCCTGGGCCGGAGCCACGTCGTCCGCGCTGGCCTTCGGGTTCCAGGCCTTGCGGACAGGCGGCTCCCCTGTTTGTGCATCTGGCCCAACCGGCGCGGTACTGACCTCATCCGCTCCGGCTTTGGGCTTCCAGCTCTTGCGGGCCGGCGCGGGCACCTCGGGGTGCGCGGCCTGCGGCTCAGGCTGGGTGTCGGCATTGTCCACCGGGCTGCCCGGCTGGGCATTGAGCACGTCGGCGGAGGTTTCTCCCACCACGTTGTCCGGTGCGTCGGCAGAGCGGACCTCACCCGTGCGCTCCATCGGGACCTCGGCGTTGGGAACCCCAGCCGGTTCAGTGGCGACCGGTGACGTGTCGCTCACACCCACCGGCGCGGCGTATTCCCCGGTGGCGCGCTGCATGCTTTCCAGCATCAGCTCGGCCACGTCCTTCACCACGATGTCGTCGCGCTTCTGCTTTTCCGGGGTGCTGTTCAGCATCGCCTTGCAGAAGGGGCAGCCCACCGCCACCACCTTGCCCGTTTGCTCAAATTCTGCGGAGGCAGCCTTCGCGCCGTCCAGCCGCGCCTGCAGTTCGCGGAAGCGGTTGTCGGAGACGCGCTCGCGGCCCTCCTCCTCCTCCTTCCAGAACTGGGCGCCGCCTGCCCCGCAGCAAAAGCTGTTGTCCCGCTCGCGTTCCAGGCTCAGCACCTCGCCCGCCATGCGCGTGATCAGGGTGCGCGGCGCGTCGTACACGCCGTTGTGACGGCCCAGGTAACACGGATCGTGATAGGTCACGTCGTCGGCCAGCTCGGCCAGCGGCAGCTTTCCGGCGGCCACCAGCGTTTCCAGGTATTCGGTGTGGTGAATCGTCCTGTAGTGCCCGCCGATCTGCGGATACTCGTTGCCGATGATGTTCATGCAGTGCGGGCAGGTGGCGACGATCAGCTTGGGCCGAACGCTGTTGAGCGTCTCCACGTTCTCCTGCGCCAGCGTCTGGTACAGGAACTCGTTCCCGGCGCGGCGGGCACTGTCCCCGGTACACGCCTCTTTCTTGCCCAGCACAGCGTAATTGACCCCCGCCTTGTCCAGCAGCTGCACGAAGGAGCGGGCCACCTTCTGCGCGCCCGGATCGTAGGCGGCGGCGCAGCCCACCCAGTAGATGACGTCGGGTTCGGGATTCTCGTCAATGGTGGGGACCTTCAGACCCTCGGCCCACTCCATGCGCTTGTCGCGCGAGATGCCCCAGGGGTTGGAGGTGCGCTCCATGCCCCGGAAGGCGGTCTGAAGCTGCTGCGGAAACTCGCCGGCCACCATCACCTGCTGGCGGCGGATGTCGATGATGTCCAGCATCTGCTCGTCCTGCACCGGGCAGACCTGCATGCACGCGCCGCAGGTGGTGCAGGCCCACACCGCCTCCTCGCTAATGGCGTACTCCAGCAGCGGGTGGGCGGTGCTCGCCCCGGACTCGAAGGGCGCGGCCTTGAGGGTAAAGGGGCTGGGGTGCGCCGCAATAACGTTCAGCTCCATGCGCTTGTTGATCTCCAGCGCGGCAGGAGACAGCGCCTTGCCGGTGGCGTTCGCTGGACAGACGTCCTGGCAGCGGTTGCACTGGATACAGGCGTAGGCGTCCAGCAGGCGGGGCCATTCCAGTTCTTCCAGCTTTTCCACGCCCAGGCGCGGTTCCTCGGCCTCCATCGCCTCCTCCAGACCCTTCATGGGCGGCAGCACGCCGCTGCCCACCGGGCGCTTGAAGGTGTAGTTCAGCGGGGCCATGAAGATGTGGATGTGCTTGGTAAAGGGAAAGTACGCCAGGAAGGCCAGCACGCTGCCCAGCGCGCCCCAGAATCCGAAGATGCGCCAGTTCAGCAGCGCGCCCTCGCCCAGGCCGGAAAACAGGGCCGCGCCCACGGCGTTCGAAAACGGCTGGAAGGCGTCACCGCCCTCGGCCACCACTTTCGCCGCGTTGCCCAGCACCCGGCTGCCGACGTGGAAGAAGATGAACGCCGAGACGATCAGGCTGTCGCGCAGGATGTAGTTGTTCTTGAGCAGCGGGTGCAGCAGCGTCTTCTCGGTAAAGCGGAAGTCGCGCTTGCTGGGCGCGAACAGACGGCGGATCACTAGACTCACGACGCCAAACAGCACCAGAAAGCTCAGCACATCGGCCAGCAGGTTGTAGACGGCGCCCAGAGGGTTGCTGGACGGGATGCTGAAATGAATATAGCCTTCCAGCCCGTCAATCACATTCACCAGCAGGTAGAACACGAAACCGTAGAAGATGAAGCTGTGCAGCACGCTGATCGCCGTGCGGCGACGGAAGGTGCGCTCCTGCGTCAGGCTGACGCGGACAGCGTCCAGAATGCGGCGGCCCGGAATGTCAAAGCGGCGCTCGGTGGCGGGCGCACCCCGGCGGATGCGCAGGTACAGGCGGTAAAAACCCCACAGCCCAAAGGCACCGGTAACGACGGCAAAGACGAAAAACAGAATCTGATGGATGAGGGGGAGCACGAAACCTCCGGTGGAATGGGGATGTGGGTCAGGCTCAGGGCCGGGTCATTCGCTGGAACCGTGGACTGTCCGTAAATTTATACTGGGTCCAAGTATAACGGGGTCGGTCTGGCAGGGGCAGAGTGCGGGCTTGAGCGTCCAGCAGGAAAGAGAAGTCGTCCCAGCATACCCCCCCGCTTCCTGACGGCATCTGGATGTCTTTCCTGAATACCTTTGTGGGCGCGGTCCGCACGGTAGCCTCTGAAGCCCGGCCTGTCACCACCCTGCCCCGGCCTCCGCGCCACGGCCCAGAGTGTTCCCATCATTCCAAAGGAGTTTCGCCTTGTCCCTCACCGCCAACGAACTGCAGACCTACCTCCACGCCCTGGTCCGGGGCGAACTCAAACTTTCCACCATGATCTGGGGACCGCCCGGCGTGGGCAAAAGCAGCGTGGTTGCGCAGGTGGCCGCCGCCCAGAACCTGGAATTCGTGGACGTGCGCCTCTCCCAGCTGGCCCCCACCGACCTGCGCGGCCTGCCCGTGCCCGAGTCGGACGGCCAGGGCGGCGGCGTGAGCAAGTGGTATCCGCCCGAATTCCTGCCGCGCGGCGGCCACGGCATCCTGTTTCTGGACGAGGTGAACATGGCCCCGCCCACCATGCAGGGCATGGCGCAGCAGCTGATCCTGGACCGCCGGGTGGGCAGCTACGTGCTGCCGGACGGCTGGTTCGTGTGGGCTGCCGGCAACCGCAAGGAGGACCGCGCCAGCGTGTTCGACATGCCCGCACCGCTGGCCAACCGCTTTTTGCACCTGACCGTGCGCCCCGACTTTGACTCGTGGCGCAGCTACGCCCTGGGGCGCGGACTGCACGAGCACATCATCGCCTTCCTGACCTTCCGCCCGGAGCTGCTGCACCGCCTGGACCCCCAGCAGCCCGCGTGGCCTAGCCCGCGTGCCTGGGAAATGGCCTCGGGCCTGCACCGCGCCGGTCTGGATACTGTGCCCGCGATCGGGGAGGCGGCGGGGGCCGAATTCAGCGCCTTTGTGCGTCTGTACGAGCAGTTGCCCGACCTGGGCATCGTGCTGGAGGGCCGCGGCGGGGGTCTGCGGCTGCCCGACGAGCCCAGCGTGCGCTACGCCGCCGTGGTGGGGCTGGCCGCCCGCGCCGCCGACGCGGACGCGGCCTACCACGCCTTTACCTGGCTCGCCGACAGTGCCGGACCCGAATGGCTGCAGCTGTATGTCGCCACCCTGGTGAGCAAATTCCAGGCCATCGGTCAGCTGGGCGATCTGGCGGGGCTGATTGGCCGGGACGAGCGGCTGGCGGCCCTGGTGGAGGGAACGCTGGCGATGTCGGAGGGAATGTGACCGGCGCGGGTGGGCGGGGCCAGGCCCGGAACACCGTCCAGGCCCCCGCCGCTCCAGGAGCATGATGCCGCCCGACTTCCAGCACCTGATCTCCGGTTCACGGCTGCGGATTCGTGGCAAGTCGGCATTCTTTGCCACGCTGCTGCTGCACGCCGAGTTCGTGCCCTCCAGAGAGGTGGCGGCCGCCGGCACCGATGGCGAGCGGGTCTACGTGAACCCGGAGGTCGCGGCCTCGCTGCCCTCCGACGTGCTGGACGGCCTGCTGCTGCATGAAGTGCTGCACGCGGCCCTGTCGCATGTCGAGCGGCGCGGCCCACGCGAGAAGAAACGCTGGAACCAGTCGGCCGACCTGATCGTGAACGGCATGGTGGACGCCGCGGGGCTGCCCACCCCCCCGAGTTCGCGGCGCGACGGCCATCTGGAAAAGCTGAGCGTGGAGGAGGTCTACACCGCCCTGCTCGCCGAGGGAGAGAGCGAGGAAGACCAGGGGGACGGCAGTGACGACCTGCTCGACGGCCCCCCCAGCGACGTGCCCCCCCGGAACGGCAAGAACGCCTCCTCACCGGCGCGGCAGTGGCAGCAGGCCATGGCCAAGGCCCGCAGCATGGACGCCCTGAGCGGCGGGCAGGGCGACGATCCGCTGGGCGCCCACCGCGAGCTGGCCCGCCTTGCTCCGGCCCGGCTGGACTGGCGGGCGCACCTGTGGCGGTTCCTGGCCCGCACGCCGGTGGACTTCGGAGGCTTTGACCGCCGGTTCGTGGGGCGCGGGCTGTACCTGGAAGCCCTGGACGACGAGAGCCTGAGCGCCCTGATCGCGGTGGACACCTCCGGCAGCGTGAACGACGAGGCGGTGCGGGCGCTGGTCGGCGAGGTCCAGGGCGTGCTCGGCGCGTACCCGCACGTCCGGGCCACCCTGTACTACGCCGACACCGAAGCCTACGGTCCGTACGAGCTGACCCCCGGCAGCGCCATTCCCGCGCCGCAGGGGGGCGGCGGCACCGACTTCCGCCCGGTCTTCAGGCTACTGGACGACCACACACCGGACGTGCTGATCTACCTCACCGACGGCTATGGCGACTTCCCGGAGACCGCGCCGCAGATGCCGACGCTGTGGGTGGTTCCGCCCGGCGGCCTGGAAGACGAGGGGTTTCCGTTTGGCGATGTTCTGCGGCTGGAGGAGGGCTGATGGTCTTTCGCCCCCCGCGCTTCGAGCTTCTTTCCGGCGTTCCGCACGGCGAGGCCACGTGGTTCATTTTCCAGAAGAGCCGACTGCTGCTCCGCGAGGACGACACGCTGCCGGCGGGTCCGGCGACCGCTCTGGAGCTGGAACTGGTCAATTCGCTGGGCCGCCTGGACGGGCAGCCCTACGCCGCCGCTCAGCTGCGGGGGGAGGTTCCTCCCGGATACACCCTCTCGCCGCTGCGGGCGCTGGCGGTCCGCCTGAGTGAAGACCTGTTCGGGCTGGCCGGATTTGCCGCGCAGGTGGTGGACTTTGACCGCACACACGGGTTCTGTGGCTTCTGCGCCACGCCCTTGGCTTTTACCGGCCACGAGTATGCCAAGACCTGCCCGCGCTGCAGCCTGACGGTCTACCCGCGGGTGGCTCCGGTGGCGATGGTGCTGATTTGGCGCGGCGTGGGCGCGGAGACCAAGCTGCTGCTCGCGCGCGGACCGCAGTTTCCTCCCGGCATGTATTCCGCGCTGGCCGGCTTCGTGCAGCCCTCCGAAACGCTGGAGCAGGCCGCCGCCCGCGAGGTGCTGGAGGAGGTCGGGGTGCGCCTCCGGGACCTGAAGTACGTGCTCAGCCAGCCGTGGCCGTTTCCGCACTCGCTGATGATCGGCTTCGAGGCCGAGGCGGACGGCGGTGAGATCACCCCGCAGCCCGGCGAGATCGAGGACGCCCGCTGGTTTTCCGTCTCGGCGCTGCCCGCGCTGCCGCCGCGCTTCAGCATCGCGCGGCAGCTGATTGACCGGGCCGTGGCCGGGGCACGGGTTCGCGCCGACCTTCCGGCCGGCTGATTCCGCAGCCGGATCTGCAATATTGACCGCCATGTCCTTTTCCGAACTCGATCCACGCACCCTGACCACCCTGGGCGTGGAGGGCGCACTGGAGGCGGCGGGGCACCCACGCGCCCCGGCCGCCACGCTCTCGGGGCTGAGCGCCCACCCGGACGCGCGGGTGCGTGCCCAGGTGGCGCGGCACCCCAATGCGCCGCTGGAGGTGCTGGGTCAGCTTGCGGCGGCCTACCCGCAGGAGGTGCTGGACAATCCGGGATTGCCACTGATCCGGCTGGCACGTCCGGGGCTGCTGGGCACCTTTCCGGGCGAGGGGGTCGTGGCCCTGCTGTCCCTGCCCAGCGTGCCCGACTGGGTGCTGGAGGGCACGCTGCGGCATGAGGACTTCACCGTGCGCACGGCGCTGGCCTCGCGCCCGGGACTGAGCGAGGCCCGCGTGCAGGCGCTGGCACAGGACGCGGGCTGGCAGATCCGGGAAGCGGTGGCCCGCAGGCCCGACCTCTCGCCGGCGCTGATCCGTCAGCTGGCCTCCGACGATGATTACGACGTGCGCAAGGCGGTGGCAGGCCGCGCCGACCTGCCCGGCGACGTGCTGCGGACGCTGGTTCAGGACGCCCACGGTCTGGTGCGCGCCAGCGCGGCCCGCCGCCTGGACCTGCCCCTGGACTGCATGCTGACCCTGGCCGCCGACACGGACACCGATGTGCTCGCCACCCTGGCCCGCCGGGTGGACCTGCCGCGCAATGTGCGCGAGTGGCTGGCGGCCAGCGATGAGCCGCTGGTGCGCGCCTCGGCGCTGCAGGCCTGGAGCGTGCCCGCCGCGTGGCTGGACCGCGCCGAGCACGACGCCGACCCGGACGTGCGCGCCGCCCTGGCCCGCCGCCCGGACACCACCCCGGCTGTGCTTGAACGGCTCGCAGGCGACGAGGCCGAGTTGGTGCGCCGCGCCGTGCTGGAACGCGACGACCTGCCCGAAGGAGCGGTGCTGGCCCTGGCCCGCGCCCCGGAAGCGGACATCCGCCTGCATGTGGCGAGCGCCGACGGGCTGCCCGGCAGTGCGCTGGACGCCCTGCTGACCGACGCCGATCCGACCATTCGCACCATTCTGGCAGTGCGGCCCGATCTGGGCGAGCTGCGCCTGGCACGGCTGGCTGAAGACGAACACCCGGAGGTCAGGCGGGCGGTGGCCTACGCCGCCGCGCCGGGGACACAGACGCTGGCCGCGCTGGCCGGGGACCCCAACATGGGCGTGCGCCGCGCCGCCGCCGCCCACGTGACGCTGCCCGCCGACCTGCTGCCCTCCCTGGCCGCCGACCCAGATGCCGGGGTGCGGCTGGCGGTGGCTGGCCGGGCCGACCTCTCCCCCGCCCTGCGCGAACTTCTGCAGGCCGACGCCGACCCCAGCGTGCGGGCCGAGGCGCAGCTCCAGTCATGACCGACATCCGCCTGCCTCTGGGAGGGCTGAAGTTCAGCGTGCGCGTGGCGATCCTGTGCGTGCGCAATGGCAAGGTGCTGGTGAATACGGGGGTTGGAGACCGTGGCCCCGGCTTCTGGTTCCTGCCCGGCGGCGCACTCGCCACGGGCGAGGACGCGCAGAGCTGCGCCCAGCGGGAATGGACCGAGGAAACCGGCACGCTGCCGGGGCCGTTGCATCTGGCGGGCATTGTGGAGCCCTTCTTCGGCCCGCCGCACAGACGGCAGCACGAACTCGGCTTTTACTTCCGCATGGACGCTCCACCCGAACTGCCCGATGAACCGTTCACTGTGTTGGACGACGCTGATACGCTCTGCGAGTGGATTCCGATGGACGAGATCGAGTCCAGGCCGGTCTATCCGCTGATCATCCGCGGGTTGCTGGAGGCGGACGACGCAACGGTACGGCACATCGTGAACCGGGAATGATTCGTTCGGTTCTTCGGGCGTGACAGAAGCTGGGCGGCATTCCAACGTATGAGCAGGACTCCGATGGGCTGTTCGGGCAGATTCAACGCCTCTATGTCCAGCTTGAGGAGGGGACGGAGTCGCTGGACGAGAACGACAGCATGACCCTCATTCGCCTGCAGCCCAAGAACATAGGCGAGGATTATTACAGCGTCACCGACTGGATTCTTGAACTGATCGAGACCCATCTGATCGCCTCCAGTTGTGTTCGGGATATACCCGGCAGCACCCAAACGGACTGGCTGGAGTTTCTGGACTCCAGGCATCCCGGTCAACTCCGGCGCTGACCCTCTCTGGCACCACCAACGAGAGAGCCCCCAAAGGCCGTCGTGCGCGCAGCGCGCAGGCCGCACACGGCGTCACGGAGCATGGCGCCGAAGTGGAAATGCTGCCACTCTCCTCCACCCGCCGCGCCAGAGAACCCCTGCCCAGTGCCAACGTGAGTTCCCCCGCCCCCTGGGGATGGGGGTTCGGGGTGGGGCGAGCCGCCTAAACCGGACTTAAATTCGCAAACTTCACCAGCAACTTCTTTGTCCCCGCCGACGCGAAATGTACCGTGACCTCCTGCTTGTCCCCGGTGCCCGCCACCGCCAGCACCTGCCCCTCGCCGAACTTGGGGTGCCGGACCCGCTCGCCGCCCCGGTAGGCCATGCCCGCCGTCATGGGGCTGGTGTTCTTCACGGCAGACGGCACCGGAACGGTGGGCCGGTACTGTTTCCAGGTCTTGGCGCGGTACTCGACGACCTGGCCGTAGGGGTCGATGGTATCAAACCCGCCCTCGATCTCCTCCAGAAAACGGCTGTCCTCGGCGGAATTGGTCTTGCCGAACTGCATGCGGTTCTGTGCGGCGGTCAGAAACAGGCGTTCCATGGCGCGGGTGATGCCCACGTAGAACAGCCGGCGCTCCTCCTCGATGCCCCCGGCCTCGATAAGCGCCCCCTTGCTGGGCAGCAGCCCCTCCTCGGTGCCCACGATGAAGACCACCGGGAACTCCAGACCCTTGGCGTTGTGCAGGGTCATCAGGGTCACGGCGTCCTCGGGCACGTCCCGGTTCTCCTTCTTGGCGCGCATGTCGTCCACGCTGGACAGCAGCGCGGCGTCGTCCAGAAAGTCCTGGATGGTGCCCTCATTGTCGCCCGACCATTCCTCGGCGGCGTTGATCAGTTCGTCGAGGTTCTCCATGCGAACCTGCCCCTCCTGACCTTCCTGGCGCAGCAGGTCGAGGTAGCCGCTCGTCTCGATCACAAAGCGCAGGAAACCGCCGGGTTCATAGTTCTCGGCCGCCTCGCTCATGGCGGCCATCAGCCGGGCAAACTCGACCGGTTTCTGGGCGCCGCGGTCGAGAATGTGGTTCTCCTCGGCCCGGGCGCAGGCGGTCAGCAATGAGGTGCCGTTGATGCGTGCCCAGTCCATCAATTTTTCCAGCGCCGTATCGCCGATGCCGCGACGGGGCCGGCCAATGATGCGCCGCAGGGCCACGTCATCGGATGGATTGATGGCGAGGCGGGCGTAAGCCAGGATGTCGCGGATCTCGCGGCGGTCGTAGAAGCCCACGCCGCCCACGATGCGCGCCGGAATCTGCACGCGGCGCAGCGACTCCTCCATCACGCGCGACTGCGCGTTGGTGCGGTACAGAATCGCCATCTCCGAGAACCTGCGGCCCTCACCGTGCAGGCGCGTGAGCCACTCGGCCACGAAATCGCCCTCCGAACGGTGGTCGGTGGCGCGGTGGAACACCACCGGATGACCGTCCTCCTTGACCGCCCGCAGGGTCTTGTCCAGGCGTTCGGCGTTGTTCTCGATGAGCCTGTTCGCCAGATTCAGCACGCGGGCGCTGGAGCGGTAGTTGTGCTCCAGCATGTACACCTTCGAATCGGGATAGTCCTTCTGAAAGTCGAGGATGTTCTGGATGTCCGCGCCCCGGAATTTATAGATCGACTGGTCTGGGTCGCCCACCACCAGCAGGTTCCGGTCCCGGGAGGCCAGCAGCCGGGTCAGCTCGTACTGGGCCTTGTTGGTGTCCTGATACTCGTCCACATGAATGAACTTCGCCCGGTTCTGCACGGCGCTCAGCACCGCCGGCACTTCCCGGAACAGCCGCACCGTCTCGGTGATCAGGTCGCCGAAATCGATGGCGTTCTGCCCGCGTTTGCGGCCCTCATAGCGGCGGTAGGCCTCGGCGGCGGCCTCGCGCGGCAGGCCGCTGATGTACGGCTCGCCGCTGCGGGCGAGGTCGTCGGGCGTCAGCAGATTGCTCTTGGCACGGTCAATGATGCCGCGCAGCACCCGCGGGCTGGTGTCTGGCCCGATGCCGGGAATGCTGCCCATGACTTCCTTGAAAATGTCGAGCTGATCGTCGTCGTCGTAGATCACGAAGCCGCGCCTGAGGCCGATGTGTTCGCCGTAGGCCCGCAGAATCCGCACCCCTGCGCTGTGGAAGGTGCTCATCCACAGCCGGTCGGCGCCGGGCATCAGGTGCCGCGCCCGCTCGCGCATTTCGGCCGCGGCCTTGTTGGTGAAGGTTACGGCCAGGATCTCGCCGGGGTCCGCGCCGTAGTGGGTAATCAGCCGGGCGATGCGGTAGATCAGGGTGCGCGTCTTGCCACTGCCCGCCCCGGCGATCACCAGCGCGGGGCCGGTGTGGTGGTCGGCGGCCTGCGCCTGCGTCTCGTTGAGCTGGCTTAGAAGGTCGGTCTGGTCCGGCGCGGAAGTCACCGCAGGAGTCTATCAGGGTCGGTTCTGCTGGCAACGTAATCGCGGCCGGGGCCAATGCCGACACTCTGCCCCACCGTGTCCCCGGTCCAGGCACCGCTTTCGCCGCACCTAACCCTGCTACCTTCGCAGACATGAGCGCGCCGTATTCCCCCTCACCGGCCCAGCCCCGCCATGCCTCGCGCCTGGCACTGTGGTCGGTGGCGGTGGCGGTGGTGGTGCTGGGCCTGAAATACGTGGCCTACCTGATGACCGGCAGCGTGGCGCTGTACTCGGACGCCCTGGAGAGCATCATCAACGTGGCGGCGGCGATCGCCGCGTTCATCGCCCTGCGGGTCGCGGCCCGGCCTCCGGATCCGGGGCATCCGTACGGCCACACCAAGGCCGAGTATTTCAGCGCGGTGGCCGAGGGGGTCCTGATCGTGCTCGCGGCCCTGAGCATCGGGCGCGAGGCGCTGGGGGCCATCCTGAATCCGCGTGAACTGGACCTGCCGTATACGGGCCTGCTGGTGAACCTGGGAGCGGGCGTGCTGAATGCGCTGTGGGCCACGCGGCTCCTGCGGGCCGGCGCAGAGCTGCGCTCCCCCGCCCTGCTTGCCGACGGGCGGCACCTGCGTACCGACGTGCTGACCAGCGTGGGGGTTCTGCTGGGCGTGCTGGCGGCCAAGCTGACCGGCGTGCTGTGGCTGGACCCGGCGCTCGCCCTGTTCGTGGCCGTCAACATTCTGTGGAGCGGGTTCGGGCTGGTCCGCGAGAGCGTGGGCGGCCTGATGGACGCCGCCATTGACCCGCGCACCGAGGCGCGTATCCGGCAGCTGATGCAGGCGCACGGCGACGGCGCCCTGGAGATGCATGATCTGCGTACCCGCCACGCCGGACGGCTGGCCTTTATCGAGTTCCACATGGTCGTGCCCGGCGAGATGTCGGTGAAGGAAGCCCACACCATCTGCGACCGACTGGAAGATGCCATCCGCGCCGAGATGCCCGAGAGCAGCATCTCCATCCATGTGGAGCCGCAGGAAAAGGCCAAGCATCACGGCGTGCTGGTGCTGTGAGGAACTAAAAAACCAACATAACGTAATCGGGGCTTCAACCGGACCGACATGGGGGCTCCTATACTCCCCGTGCACCACAACCGGCCCTACCTTCCTGCGGAGGAATCAATAACATATGGAGCAAACCGACCACCTGAGCGTCGCCAACGACGCGCATATCCGCTCGACCGTGGGACCGACCCGGCCCCCCACCGGCCCCAGCGTGGACATCCAGATTGACGGAGGCACCTTCAGCGCCTTCGTGGGCGAACCCCTGGTCGACGCGATCAACCGCGCGAAGATCGAGCTGGCGCAGGTGTGCTATCACCCCCAGCTCGGCCCGATCCAGACCTGCGACACCTGCGCGGTCGAGATCAACGGCGTGATCGGGCGCGCGTGTGGCACCCGGATCGAGCCGGGCATGACCGTGCGCACCCAGACCACTGAGGCCCGCACCGCCCAGCGCGACGCCTACGACCGGATCGTGGCCAACCATGACCTGTACTGCACGGTCTGCGACAACAACAACGGCAACTGCACGGTCCACAACACCCTGGGGCTGCTGAGCATGGACCACCAGACCCGGCCCTACATGCCCAAGGGCTACGAGAAGGACATGTCCAACCCCTTCTACCGCTACGACCCGGACCAGTGCATCCTGTGCGGCCGCTGCGTGGAGGCCTGTCAGAACGTTCAGGTCAATGAGACCCTGACCATCGGCTGGGAAATGGACCAGCCACGCGTGCTGTGGGACGGCGGCAAGCCCATCGGCGAATCAAGCTGCGTGAGCTGCGGCCACTGCGTGACGGTGTGCCCCTGCAACGCCCTGATGGAAAAATCCATGCTGGGTGAGGCGGGCATGTTCACCGGCATTCCGCTGCCAGTCTGGGACGCCGCCGTGGATGTGGTCAAGGGTGTGGAGGCGAGCACCGGCCTCAAGCCCATCATGAACGTCTCGGACATCGAGTCGAGCGCCCGCGACCGCTACATCAAGAAGACCAAGACGGTCTGCACGTACTGCGGCGTGGGCTGCTCCTTTGACGTCTGGACCGACGAGCGCCACATCCTCAAGGTCGAGCCCGGCCTGGGGCACGCCAACGGCATCTCCACCTGCGTGAAGGGCAAGTTCGGCTGGGATTACGTGAACAGCGACGACCGCCTGACCAGCCCCCTGATCCGTGAGGGGGACCGCTTCCGCGAGGCGACCTGGGAAGAGGCGCTGGATCTGGTGGCGCGGCGCTTCCTGGAAATCAAGGCGCAGCACGGCCCCGACGCTCTGGCCTTCGTGGCGTCCAGCAAGGCGAGCAACGAGGAGGCGTTCATGGTGCAGAAGTTCGCCCGTCAGGTGATCGGGACGAACAACGTGGACAACTGCTCGCGCTACTGCCAGTCGCCGGCCAGCAAGGGTCTGGCCCTGACGACCGGCATCGGCGCGGACAGCGGCACCATCAAGGACATCGAGAACGCTTCGCTGGTGATCACGGTGGGCAGCAACGCCGCCGAGAGCCACCCGGTACTGGCGACCCGCGTCAAGCGCGCACAGAAGCTGGGCCACACCCGCCTGTTCGTGTTCGACATCCGCGAGCATGAGCTGGCGACGCGCGCCGACCGCTTTATCCGTCCCAAACCCGGCACGGACTTCGTGTGGCTCAGCGCCATGAGCAAGTTCATTCTGGACAACGGCCTGGAAGACCGCGACTTCCTGCAGCGGCGCGTGAACGGTCTGGACGAGTACCGCGAGTCCATCAGCACCTACACGCTGGAGTACGCCGAGCGCGAGACCGGCATTGACGCCGGGACGCTGGAGGCAGTGGCCCGTCAGATCGCGGCCGAGGAACGCGTGGCGGTGTTGTGGGCCATGGGCGTCACGCAGCAGTGTGGAGGCAGCGACACCAGCGCCGCCATCTGCAACCTGCTGCTGATCACCGGCAACTTTGGCCGGACCGGCACCGGCGGCTTCCCGCTGCGTGGGCATAACAACGTGCAGGGGTCCAGCGATATGGGGGCCATGCCCGATCAGGTCAGCGGGTATCAGCTGGTCACGGACGAGCGGGCCATCGAACGCCACCAGCGCGAATGGGGCATCACCCTGCGTGCCCAGCGTGGCCTGGACAACACCCAGATGCTCGACGCGGCCATCCACGGTCAGCTCAAGGCCATGTGGATCACCGGGGAGGAGATGAGCCTCACCGACGCGAACGCCAACCACCTTGCCGAGGGCTTCGAGGCGCTGGAATTCCTGGTGGTTCAGGACCTGTATTTCACGAATACGGCGCGTTACGCGGATGTGGTGTTCCCGGCCGCCGCCTCGCTGGAAAAGGAAGGCACCTTCACCAACACCGAGCGGCGCATTCAGCGACTGTACGAGGTCATGGCTCCCCTGAAGGGCACCAAACCCGACTGGCAGATCTATCAGGCGGTCGCCCAGCGCATGGGGGCCAACTGGAACTACAGCCACCCCAGCGAGATCATGGACGAGATCGCGCGCCTGACGCCGTTCTTCACCGGAGTCAGCTACGAGCGGCTGGAGGGCTACAACACCCTGTGCTGGCCCGTCGCCGCAGACGGCACCGATTCGCAGCTGCTGCACCGCGAACGCTTTAACTTCCCGGACGGCAAGGCCCGCCTGTACCCGGCGACCTACAAACCCCGTCAGGAGGCCCCGGACGCGGAGTTCGACCTGCACCTGAACAGCGGGCGCATGCTGGAGCACTTCCACGAGGGCAACATGACCTTCCGGGTGGCCGGCATCGCCGAGAAGGCCCCGGACGCCTTTGTGGAAGTCAGCCCGGAACTCGCGGCCGAACGGCAGATTCAGAGCGGTCAGTGGGTGCGGCTGATCAGCGCGCACGGCGCGGTCCGCCTGCGGGCCCTGGTCACGGCCCGCGTCAGCGGCAACGAGCTGTACGTGCCCATGAACGCCCGCAAGGCCGAGGATACCGTGAACTTCCTGACCGGCAGCGGAGGCGACTCCATCACCAACACGCCGGCGTACAAGGACACCAGCGTGCGCATGGAGGTCCTGCCGGACAGCGGAGCCAGTCCCCTGCCCGCCACAAACTTCCGTTACGGCACCCCCACCCCCCAGACGGGTGTGGAGGTCGAGCGCAAGTGGAGCCGGCCTGATTATGTGTTTCCCGGCGGGGCGCTGCCCATGCTCGGCGACAGCCTGAATGCCCGCACCGACGCCCTGGGGGCCGACGACTGATGCTCCCCCTCATTCCCTTCAGGAGATTCCATGGCCAAGGCACTTGATTTCACGCCGCGCGAACCCACCCCGCAGGAACGGCTGCACTCCACGGTGGAGGACTCGGCCCCCGCCCTGGAAGAAAGCCTGCGGCTGCTGCGCGACCTGCACAACCACGGCGTGCTGGACGTGCTGAGCAAGACCGTGCGCGGCGGCGAGGGGCTGGTGGCCTCCTTGCTGCACATTACCGGGGGCCAGAGCGGCACCACCCTGCTGCGCAACACCACCGAACTCGCCAAGGTGCTGTCCACCCTGGACCCCCACGAGGTCAGCGTGCTTGGCAAGGCCATCAGCGTGGGAGTCCATGAGGGAGCGCGCAGCGTCGCGCAGGGCAAGCGCTTTGGTGTGGGAGACCTGATGGGCCTGCTGCGCGACCGCGACGTGCAGATCGCGCTGGGCGCGCTGGTCGGTATTCTCAAGGGTGTGGGGCGTGGGCTGCGCGAGAGCCGCCACGACAGCGCTGCCCATCCGGTCACCAACCAGACCATGGTGGGCCGCGGAACCCGGTAATCCGTGAACGATTCCACCGGCCAGGAGGGGCGCACCGAAGAATCATTCCCGGTGCGCCCCTCCGCACCGTCCGGCCCACACACCGAATTGCCTGTGGTGCGCTATCCCTCCGGCCAGCACCATGCAGACGCAGTGGCCACCGAGGAACCGCTGGAACTGCGGCTGGCCACCCCGGACGGGGCCATCACCCTGGGGGTCCTGATGCGGACGCCCGGGCACGACCGCGCCCTGCTGACCGGGTGGCTTGTGTCCGAGGGTCTGCTGCCGGAGCAGTTCGATCTCGCACCGGACGAGGAGAATGCCAATGTCTGGCATCTGCGTACCCCGGAGCATGTACGCCTCGCGGCGGGGGCACGTTTAAGCGTGTCCTCCAGCGCCTGCGGCGTTTGCGGCTCGGGCAGCATTGAGCAGCTTGCCGTCCGGGCGGGGCCTCCCCGCTGGACCGGCGGCCCACTGACGGCGCAGACCCTGTGCGCCCTGCCGGAACAGTTGCGGGCCGCCCAGCCGGGGTTCGCCGCCTCGGGGGGGCTGCATGGTGCCGGCCTGTTCACTCTGCACGGCGAGGCGCTGTGCGTCTTCGAGGATGTGGGGCGACACAACGCCGTGGACAAGGTGGTGGGCTGGGCGCAGGAACGGGCCCTTCTACCCCTGGACACCCACGTGCTGGTGGTGAGCAGCCGGGCGGGTTTCGAGATTGCTCAGAAGGCCGTCACCGCCGGCATCGCGGTGGTGGTGGCGGTGGGCGCGGCCACCACGCTGGCGGTGGATACCGCAGCCACCTTTGATCTGACCCTGTGCGGCTTCGTCCGGGACGGCCGGTTGACGGTCTATACCGGAGGCCAACGATTAAACATCAAAGAGTAGTCCAGCACCCCTTGTGTGCCACTTTAAACGTGGCATATTTTCGGCGGCTTACAACTTCACTTTTTAAAGTCCGTCCCCCGTTCGCAGCGGGGTCAGCATGCCGTGACGCGGCTCCGCATTCTCAACAGCCCTGAGGAGATCTGCATGGGATTCCTGGACCGTGAACATTCAATAGCCCCCGCCGGCTGGAGCCGCTGGCTGGTACCCCCCGCTGCGCTCGCCGTACACCTGAGCATCGGACAGATCTACGGATACTCGGTGTTCAACAAACCCATGACCCGCCTGATCAGCGGGGACCTGAAGGCCGAGACCGGCGCCGCCGGCGACTGGTCCCTGTTTCAGGTTGGTCTGATCTTCAGCGTGGCCTTGTTCTTCCTGGGAGCAAGCAGCGCGCTGTTTGGCAAATGGGTGGAACGCGAGGGGCCCCGCAAGACCATGTTCACGAGTGCGCTGCTGTTCTGCGGCGGCTTTTTTGTGGCGGCCCTGGGGGTCAGCACCCATCAGCTGTGGCTGATTATTCTGGGCAACGGTGTCCTGGGCGGCATCGGGCTGGGACTGGGCTACATCAGTCCGGTCAGCACCCTGATCAAGTGGTTCCCCGACCGACCCGGTCTGGCCACCGGCATGGCCATCATGGGCTTTGGCGGCGGCGCACTCATCGGCAGCCCGCTGGGCACCACCCTGATGACCCGGTTTATCGGTGACGGCACGCTGGGCGTCGGCACCACCTTCCTGATCATGGGCGCGGTGTACCTCGTGTTCATGATGCTGGGAGCCTTTCTCGTGCGCGTGCCGGCCGAGGGCTGGCGGCCCGCCGGCTGGACCCCGGTGGTCCGGCAGGCCGGCGGCATGATCTCGGTGAACAACGTCATGGTCGATCAGGCCATGCGCACCCCACAGTTCTGGCTGCTGTTTGCCGTGCTGTTCCTCAACGTCACCGCCGGCATCGGGGTGCTCGGGCAGGCCAGCGTCATGATTCAGGAGATGTTCAGTGACAAGGTGCTGGGGAGCGGCAACGGGGTCACGGCCGCCGCCGCCGCCGGCTTCGTGGGCCTGCTGAGCATCTTCAACATGGCCGGGCGCTTTATCTGGAGCAGCACGAGTGATCGCCTGGGCCGCAAGCCCACCTACATGATCTTCTTTGCGCTGGGCGCTGTGCTGTACTTCCTGATTCCGCTGTTCGGCCAGATGGGCAGTCTGGTGCTGTTCGTGGCCGGCTTCTGCGTGATCATCAGCATGTACGGCGGCGGCTTCGCTACGGTGCCCGCCTACCTGCGCGACCTGTTCGGGACCGCCAACGTCGGCGCCATCCACGGACGGCTGCTGCTCGCCTGGAGTGCGGCCGCCGTCGTTGGGCCCACGCTGCTCAACGGCTTCCGGGACCGGCAGATCGCCGCCGGCATTCCCGCGGCCCAGGCCTACAGCACGGTCATGTACGTCATGGCGGCGCTGCTCGTCGTGGGCTTCATCTGCAACCTGATGATCCGGCCCATCGCCAGCCGCTTCTGGGCCGAGCAGTCTGCGGCCGTGCCCGGCGCCACCCCCACCGGCAACGACTGAGCCTCCGCGCCTTTCTCTGGAGACCCCATGAACCAGAACCGTGAAGTTTCACCCGCCCTGATCTACATTGCCTGGACCGTCGTTGCCCTACCGCTGGCGTGGGGTGTCTACCAGACCCTGATCAAGGTCGCGCAGCTGTTCAGCTGAGTCCAGTTTTTCCATACGTCTGAATGCACGGCCGCCCCAAGATTGGGGCGGCCGTGTTGTTGAGCGGAGCTGCCGACCGCCTTCAATCCCGTTGACCCGGCCCAGCCCCCACCAATTTCAGCAGCTCCACATATACCCTGGCCGTGGCCGTGGCGTCCTCCAGAGCGTCGTGGGCCGTGTAACCAATGCCAAAGTGTTTGGTCAGCTGGGAAAGCGGGGTACCCACGGTATGGGGCAGCACTCCGGCGTGAATCAGAAACTGGGCTGTCAGCTTGGTGTCCACGTGGCCGCGCCGGAAGACCCGGCCCAGATCCGGCAGCAGCGGACGCACAAAGCGCAGGTCGAAATCAAAGTTGTGGCCTCCCAGCATTACCCGGCCCACTTCCGCCGCATAGTCACGCACCTGCTGCGCGATCTCCTCGGACGGCTGTGCGGCCTGATCATGCGCCAGCAGGTCAATCCCGGTGACGGCCAGCGCTCCCGGCTCCACGCAATACTCGGAATGCTTGACGAACAGGTGCAGCGGGCGGGTGATCTGCCCGGCCTCGTCCAGCGTCACCAGCCCCAGGGTGAGCAGCGGATGCCGGGCCGGGTCCCGTCCCCCGGTTTCCACATCCAGAAAGATGATGGGCTGACGCAGCGTGGGCGGCAGGACTTCGGACATGCGGCAGCCTACAGTGCCGGACGGGGCACACGGGTCATCTGCAGGCGGCGGCGCACCAGCGGGTGCGGGTCGCGCCTCAGCTGACCCAGGACCTCGGGCGGCAGATCGAACCGGGCAGACACCGACAGGCGCACGCTGTATTCCTCATCGGCCGAGAGCCGCTCGATCAGTTCGGGCGGCAGGTCGGGATGCTGGGCGACCGCCGCGCGCAGCTGCCACTCGCGCCGACCAGCCAGTTGCCGCAGCCGTTCCGGGCTGAGCCGGGCCCGCCCCGCCACCGCCCAGCGGGCCTGCGGCTCGGGGTGGCGCATGGCGAGGTCCTGCACCCACTCGGGGGCCGCTTCCACAGCGGCCAGGCGCGCCACCGTCAGCCCCGACCATGTCCGAATCTGTCCCATCTGGGCCAGCCGCAGCAGCGGCAGGGCAGGATTGTCCAGCACCGCTTCCGGGTAGCGGGCCGCGAGCTCACCCAGAACCTCAATGGGGGTATTGGGATGACGGGCCACGGCTTCCAGCACGGGAACCGGTGTGGCGCTGCGGGCCAGCCGGGTCAGTTCGGCGGCGGTGGCGCGGGGCGCCGGCAGCGCCGGAGCGGACGGCAGGACAGCTTCGTGCACAGGCATTGCTCCATTGTGTTCCGGCCGCTGCCTCCTGCAACAGCGCCGCGGTTACCAAAGGCCGGCAGGGCAGCCAAAGATGACCGCCCGCCGGGTACAGCCCCGCTCCTGTCTGCAGCATGGGGCAGTGCCGCTTGACCCCACCCTCGCCCGCACGGTCTGTCCTGGGGCTACCGGGCGGGCAAGCCGCCAAGAAAGTCCCGCACCGCTCCCAGGATGGCCAGTTCCGCCGCCGCGCGGGTCACGGTGGGCAAACCATCCTCCTTCTGCGGGCCATACCGACCAAAAAAACTGTGGACGGCACCGGGAATCACCGTCAGCCGGGCGCCGTCGGGTAGCCGCTTCAGGCCGCTGCGCACGTTCGCCGGATCGGCCACCGCGTCCTCGCCCGCAAGCAACGTCAGCACCGGCAGGGTGCGGTCCCTCAGACTCACGTTGTCTGGCGGATACGCGCCCATCAGGATCAAGCCGTCAATCTGGTCGGGACGGCCCACGGCGTACTGCACCGCCATGGCTCCGCCCAGGGAATGCCCCGCCAGAACCACCCGTTTGCCCACGCCAAACTTGCTGATCAGTGCGTCGGCACGGTTCACGCCGGTCACGGCCAGGTCCACGGGAAACACGGGAATCATGGTCTGTACGCCGTCGGTGGCCAGTGCGCGGCCCAGCCACTCGTAGGCCTGTGGGCGCACCAGACCGCCCGGATAAAAAATGAGGAGCGTCGTCGCTTCCCCGGCAGGACGGATGTTGATGAACGCACCACCCTCGTTTTCCAGCGTAGAACTTGCATTCATCCCATGTCCAGCCGGCGGCACGGCGTCCTGGCCGATCACCAGCGGAGGCCGGATCAGCACCCCCTGGGCCAGCGCCAGCAGATAGCCCACGCCCAGAGCCAGGATCATCCCCAGAGCCCTACACAGGCGGGGCGGCAGGGTGAGGCGCCGTATCCGGCGGCGTGGTCGCAGCATATCCACAGCATAGGACACCGACAGGACAGCAAAAACCGCGCTCCAGCAGAGCGCGGTCGGAACAGTGGAACGGGGTGGTTTAGCGGCGGGGAGCAGCGGTGACCGTCGAGACGCTCGTGGTCGCGGCGCTGCGGGCGCCGAAGATGCTGGCCAGCAGGGTTAGGCCGGCCACCAGCAGCCAGCCCCAGCCGGCGGTGCTCGCCGCACCGCGGGCAGCAGCCTCGGCATTCTCCACAGCCTGGTTGGCCTGGGTTTCAATGCGGTTCACCGACTGGTTGAGCTCATTCTGCACTTCGGTCGCCTGGGCGTTCGTCAGGCCCTGGCGCTCCAGACGGGTCACGAACTGCGGGCCAGTCAGCGCCTGCTTGATGGCGTCAATGCGGGCCTGGGCAAAGTCGGTGATGTTGGCCAGATCCACGGCACCCAGATCGTTCTGGGCGCGGCGCACAATCCCGGTCACTACATCGGCCGTGGCCGAGATCTGCTCCTGGCTCAGATCGCTGGTGTTCTCGGCGATCAGCGCCTCCACGTCATTCGGAGTGATGTTGTTGAAGAAGTTCTGCAGGTTGGGCATCTGCACGTTGTCGGCTGCATTGGCCGCCGCACCGGTCGCCGCGCTCACGACGTTGCCCGCCGTGCCCACCAGATTGCTGGCCGTGCCCACGACCCGCGAGGCGCTGTTGAAGGCAAACATGGTGGTGAGCAGCACCAGAACGCCGCCGGTGATCAGGCCGGTCAGGGTGGCGTCGTCGTTGGTCATGGCGGCAATACCGTCGTCGCTGCGGGTGGCAGGCGCACTCGCACGCACGGCGGTCAGGCCCGCGAGGTACGCACCGACCAGCGCGGCGATGCCGGTCCAGATGGCGGCGGCAATGCCCACGCCCGTCAGGGTCAGGCCGGTCAGGGCGGTGATGATCAGGCCCAGGGCAATCACGGTCAGGGTGGACACCAGTCCCATTACCAAGCCGGCGATGATTCCACGCCAGGACAGGCGGTGAGAAAGTGGATCTCGGTTCAGTGGATCTCGGTTTACGGTCATGGGGACTCCTTAGGCAGTGGTGTGAGAATGAAGAAGGTCCACTGCGTTGCACCGGGCCAAAGGGCATTGGCCCAGAACGTTCCTGTTCCCAACTTAACGGCATGTCCGCAAAAGTGTTGCCGCAATCTGCTTAACTTGAATCTCATACAAGTGGTAACTCAGCGCAAATGGGTTACCACTTAAGAATCTGCTCGGTTTACATTAAGAATGCCAAAAGGAATAGAGATGCACCGGGCTGACCTGCCCAAGCGTTAAACTCAGGAGTTGCACCTTGCATAGCGCAGTGAATATCCGTGCTGGCCGAGGAATTCTGCGTTTTTACTGAAGATCCGGAGC